>NZ_CDRJTB010000040.1:0-58211 GCF_976954365.1 Paenibacillus sp. Marseille-Q9583 | reverse complement strand
TTTTTGTATTAATAATGACGGCCAGCTTATCGGTTAACTTTGATCAATACTATATGCCATTTCTAATCGGTTATGTTGGCTTAAGAGCTATGACTGCCATTCAATATCTTACGATAAATAAGAATGAAGCAGCTGATAGAAAGGACACTGCCCGTTATCTGGGAAGTCGTTTTTGGATTGGATTAGTGATCTCTGCTTTATCACTTTTCTTTGACTCTTGGATACGTTATGTAGTTTTGTATGCGGGAATTACTGTAGACATCTTGCTTCCATTAATCGGTCGGAAATACTTGGTGAAAAGCCCGATAAATACTCATCATTTATTAGAACGTTTCTCGTTGTTTACCCTCATTCTACTTGGTGAATCAGTGGTCAGTATACTTGCAGTCTTACAGTCTAGCCACTGGACGTGGCAATCTATTTTATTTGCATTATTAACGTTTCTATTAATTATAGCTATGTGGTGGCAATACTTTGATAATGTTGAAAAGAAAGTGGACAAAACCATAGAGACTGCCGGGCAAACCATAATTTATGGGCATTTATTTATTTATGTATCCTTAAGCATGATTGCAGCTTCAATCCAACTGCTATTTTTAGAACAATTAAATTACACATTTATGGTATGTTTTATTTTTGGATCGGTCCTGCTCTACTTCTTCTCTACCTCGTTGGTCTTCCATAAATACAGACGTTTACAGCAAAGATTAGGGATGTTCCATTTAGCTTCATTATTAGGTCTACTTGGAGTTTTTTTCGCAGTAGATTTGTTGTTCCTTATACCCAATTACCTGATTATTGGAGAAATGATGTTATTTTTTGCTGTGTATGCAAAATTAACGACTTGAGCTTTTAGCCACGAAGCTGAATAAAAACAGGAAGGAAGCCGGGTCATTGCAACCAGGCTTCCTTCTTTCATAATGGGAGTGCGCGGTATCTCCCTGTCGTTACTGCCCAAGAAGCGCTGGCACGATAAATCGGCCGAACACATTAGCTGGTGAGCCTTTCTTGTATTTATCCGCAGTAATGACTGCAACCAGCTCATAGGATGGAACCACAATAATATGCTGGCCCATGAAGCCAAGCGCAAAATAATAAGGGATCTCCTTTGGCTGCAGCTCCGTACCTGCATTGAATGAAGATACCCACCAGTGCCAGCCATAGAAGCCCTTCTGCGGTAGCGTGGCTGAGACATAAGGGTGAGTGGACTTCTGAACGGTATCCGAATGAATGAGCTGTTGATCCTTCCAGCGCCCTTCTTGCAAATAAAGGAGACCGAATTTGAGCATATCCTCAGGCATCATATAAAGGCCAAATCCACCAGTATGTATGCCTTGCGGATCACTGTCCCAGCGGTAGCTTTCGATGCCCAGCGGTTGAAATAGCTGATCTTCAGCAAATGCTGCAACGTCTTGTCCAGAACATTCACGCAGAATAGCGGATAAGAGCTGAGAGCAACCGGAGTTATAGTTCATCTTAGTGCCTGGTGTATGAGATAGCGGCTGGGCGAGCACAAACTTTATCCAGTCTGCGGTTCTAGTCATGGTTGGAAAGGAATTCTTCCCCCCAAATTCGGTCCAGTTAAAGCCTGCTGTCATTGTTAATAAGTGACGGATAGTGATTTCTCTTTTTCGTTGATCTTGATCCTCCTTTAATAAAGGGAAAAATAGAGAAATAGGTGTATCAGGTGGCGGAACGATTTGTTTATCTATGGCTATGCTGACTAAGGCGGCGAGCACGCTTTTGGTGCATGAGTTAATTTTACCTAGCTCCTTAGCGATTTCTGGCTCGCGATAATGCTCCAGTATAGGTTTTCCATGTTGAACGATTAGACAACTGCGAATTTCTAGGCCAGTAATACCGTCTATAAGCGGCTGAAGGTTCCAATCAGTAATGTGAATGGCCCCCTTTCATAGATGAGTTGAAGCTGTAGCTGCCTACCATTATAGCTTATATAGTGTGCATTACATAAACATTGTAATTTCCTGTCGTTAATTAAATATGGAAAATATAAGTAATTATCTGTATAATGTTATGAATCACGTGTAAGAGGAGGATGAATTCTTTTGAAAAGCAATAACACTCACTTTGTTCATCAGACAGCTAAAACGGTATTGATTACTTCAGTCGCCATCGCATTATTGTTACCTCCAAGCTTGGCCGCAGCCGATTCTATATCTGCAAGTAGCAACACTACGATAACACAGGTTAGCGCACAAGCACCGGTGACTACAACGAACTCCGAGGCAGATCTTACAAAAGTGAAATTCACACAGGAGCAAGCGATTGCGAAGCTAAAAGAATTATTCCCATCCCTAAAGGATGCAACGGTAAACAATGTTCAACTGGGATCTAACCAAAGCTACCCCCCTCCAGCAAATCAAATGATCTGGAATATTCAGTGGCAGATTCAAGAGGGCAATACGGGATTTGGCTTTAGCAGTGAGGTAGATGCCATTAATGGAGATATCATCAGTACGTATATTTCATACCCACGCGAGAATAACGAATCCTATTATCCACCGAAAGTATCGCAGCCTCAGGCACTGGAGATCGCCAAGGCTTTTGTGGCTAAGGCAGCCTCATCGGTTAAGAGCAGTGATCTGCAATTAAATGAGAATGCTGGTTATAATTATTTTTCAAACGCTTTATTCGGTCCTGTTCAATACAGCTATTACTTCAGTGTCATGAAGAATGGTCTTCCTTCTGGATCGGATAACATTAACATAGCCGTGGATGGCAACGGTAATGTAATTCAATTCTCTAAGTTTTCTCAAGGGCTTGAGTATCCGTCTGCACAGCCGAAGATTACCTTGGAGCAAGCGCAGAAGCAATTTGCGGAACAGTTTGATGTAGGCCTTTTTTACATTCCTATTTATAAGAACGGAAAACCTAACAACTGGATTCTAGGCTGGCGCCCAGTGGATCAGTCTTTATATCCTATCGATGCATTGACAGGCAAGAGAATAGATTATGAAGGAAAAGAATCTGTATTCACCCCAGTCGTGTATTCAGATGTAGCAAAGGGTAAGGATGTCTTTCAAGCAAGAACTTCAACTACAGAGCTTACTGCAAAAGAAGCGGAACAGCTTGTAAAGAAGGTTGCTTATATTCCAGCAGATCGTAAATTGATCTCCCAAAGCTTGAGAAATGACTATCAGGATAGAGATCGGAAGATCTGGCAGTTATACTGGGGTGGTAGTGGAAATGAACGCTACATTGGGGCTGGCTTTCCAGAACAATCCTCTGCCGAGATCGATGCAAAGACCGGTGAAATATTACAGTACCAGGTTCAAGCTTATGGTGCTACTCAGGATAAGAAGAAGGAAGAGCCGGTCCCTGCTGGAGGGAAGAAGCTTAGTGAGGCCGAAGCTAAGACTAAAGTACTTAGTATAATAAATAGCCTATATCCTCAGGCGAGTCAGAAGCTAAAGCTTGTAGAATATGGAGATAACTCAAACGTTACTTCAGACGGATCAGGATTTAGATATCAGTTTATTAGATATCATCAAGGCATTCCTGTGAGTGACAGTACCCTTACGGTAAACTTGGATCTTTACGGCAGACTGATTTCTTACATGGGGAATCGGATAAACGGTATCGATGAAATCACATTATCTCCTGATGCAACAATTTCCAAGAAGGAAGCGCTCGAAAGTTATAAACCTAAATATCAGACTAAGCTGAAGTATACTCAGGTTGGTGGATACTATAGTTATAATAGTTATGCCGCGCCAAAGGTGAAGCTGGTATATGATACAACTTTTGATGAATCTAATGGAATATATCAGGTTTTAGATGCAGCCACTGGAAAATGGGTAGCCGTCTATGATTACCTCGGTCAGCAAGATGCTCAAATATCTGCAACGGATATCAAAGGTCATGCAGCAGAACAACCATTATCAGAATTAGTAAAATATCATGTGATTACTCCGGATGCCGATGGTAAAGTAAACCCGGATCAAGAAATAACAGTTGGCGATTGGTTAACCTATCTTGCCAAGGCTTCTAATCCGAATTTCAGCAGTTATATTGCTAATAATGAACGGAAAACTGTGGCAGGTGTGAAGCCTGAGAATTCATATTATGATGTTGTTACTTATGCAGCAGATCGTAAGTGGATTAACAAGGATCAAAGCCTGCAAATTGATAGCAAGTTAACCCGGGAACAGCTTGCTGTTCAGCTGGCTAATTTTTTGAAATACAACAAACTCACAGCCTATCTTGATAAAGATGTAACGGTAAGTCAGTTCAGTGATAGTGCATCTATAAACAATAAGGGAGCGGTGGCTCTTGTTGTGAAATTGGGAATTCTAAAGGATGACAACGGCAAGTTTAATCCGCAGCAGACGGTAACGAAAGCACTGGCGGCTACGGTGATTATGAAGCTAGTGGAACTGCAAGGGAAGACGGATCAGATGATTGGTCAATAACAATATTTAATGCAAAATAGGAGTTAAAAGAAAAATAACCCGAAAGACGAACACCTAAAGGGTGCATCTTTCGGGTTATTTATTTGTGATTCAAATTGGATTAATGGAGTTGTTTATCTACTTCTTTAATTGGGTTCTCGTTTGCGTTCTCTTCAACCTTGCTGCTCATAAACCAACCAATTGCAGCGATGAGTACGAGTACAACATAGAAGGTGAGCTTCCACCAAGTGCTATGTGCGAAATCTTCGGAAAGAACACCAAGTGAAGGGTGTGCCAAGGTGATGACTGCCAGCTTAACTCCGACCCAACCTACGATGAAGAAGGCTGCAATTTCAAGACCTGGGCGAGTGTGGAGCAGTTTAACGAAGAAGGTAGCTGCGAAACGCATAATAACCAGTCCGATAAATCCACCGGCAAAGATGACGAGGAATTGACCGCCGTCAAGTCCACCGATTTTCGGAAGTCCACTTGCAGGAAGAGCAACCGCGAGGGCAACTGCTGCAAGAATGGAGTCGACCGCGAAGGCGATGTCAGCAACTTCTACTTTAAAGACAGTAAACCAAAAGCTGGATTTCTTTTTGTTGACTGCAGCACCAGTACCACTCTCAGCTGCTTCATCCGTAACTGGCTTCTTGAACAATAGTTTTCGGAAGATATGATTCCCCGCGATGAATAATAAATAGATCGCGCCGATGGCTTGTACTTGCCAAATATCAACCAGGTAAGAGATGACAAATAGTGAACCGAAACGGAACACGAAGGCTCCGGCTAATCCGTAAAACAGTGCTTTTTTTCTTTCCTCATCAGGAAGGTGTTTAACCATAATTGCCAATACCAGTGCGTTATCTGCGGCTAGTAGTCCTTCAAGTGCTACAAGAACGAGTAATACCCAGCCATATTCTAATACTAATCCCCAATCCATTACTGTTGTCCTCCCTTTTCTAATGCAAATATCTACTAAAAGATACTTACTATACCATTTTAACCATTTTTATATAAAAAAGACCTTTACCAAACAGATTAGCCTTTGGAATAAAGGTCTAACCTGATTGGTAAAGGTCTCGCTAACAATGTTGAATTGCCAATAAAGCCGGAGAATATCCTCATATTCTCGTATTGACGACTTTATTTAACAGCTACTCCCCTTTACGGGATATATTAAATTTTTGATTTAATTCGTTGTGTTTTTGCCTAAGGAGATCATATACGAGTTGAAAGTTAATGTCAATAAAATATTGGAGAAGTAAGCTAGAGTTATCGTTATCCATTCCTTTTTGTATTACCCCTTAACCGCCCCAGCGGTAATTCCCTTGGTCATCTGTTCTGTGAAGAGCAGATAGATCAGGATAGTTGGGATGGCAATGATCGTCATAACAGCGAACTGAGCACCGTAGTTGGACGAGTATTCTCCGGCGAATTTCATAATGGAGAACGGAATCGTTTTCAGATCCTCCGAGGTGAGGAAGGTGTTCGCCATAATAAATTCATTCCAAGTGCTGATGAAATTGAGTACACAGATGGTAGCTAGTGCGGGTTTCGTAATAGGGAAGATGATGCGGAAGATCACACCGTAAATGCCGCAGCCATCGATAACCGCCGACTCTTCAATCGCACGAGGGATGGTCTCTAGAAATCCAGTCATGATGAGCACACTCATTGGGATGACAATAGCCGAATAAGGCAGAATCAGTGTGTACATATTGTTCAGCATTCCGAGCTTGTTAAACAGAATAAAGTTCGGCAGCAGTGTCGCGTGAATGGGAATAATCATGCCCATCATGATAAGTGACAACACGATACCACTTAGCTTCCATTTCATACGGGTGAACGCATACCCCATCATCAGTGACACTAGTGCGGACAGCGCAACGGTAATTACTGTAATGATAAGACTGTTGGCAAAATAGCGTGGTACACGCCCATAGGTAAAAGCGTTTCTATAATTCTCCCATTGCGGAGGGGATGGCCATTTCAGAAAAGAGCTTCCGAAAAAATCACCACTCTTTAGCAGGGAGTAATCGATCAGCCAGATGAGCGGAAATAACTGAATCAAAGCAATGAGACAAAGAAACACCATCATTAGGATTTTGCCAGTTGTAGGTTTACTGCGCTTCTGTTTATGAAGCTTCAGATTGAGGGGCGAAGCGGCAGGTGCTAATGAATTATTCATATGATTTCCTCCGGTTACAGGGATTCTAAAACTCTCCGATATCTTTCTTCAGAACCTTGTTGAGTATTACGGTCAGTACAAGGCAGAACACAATAAATAGGATGGATATGGCATTACCGTAGCCGTAAAGCGACGATGAGAAGGCTGTTTTGTAAAGGTAGTTCCCTAAGAATTGCGTGCTGTTCGCCGGGCCACCGTTGGTCATTAAGAACACGGTTTCCATTTGCTTAAGACAGGTTGTAACCGCGATGATAATGGCAACCCGCATCATAGGCGAAAGAAGCGGTATGATGATGCGCGTGTAGAGGGTATAGTTGTTCGCGCCATCGATCTTTGCGGCTTCGCTTAGATCACTTGGAATGCCCTGCAGGCCTGAATAATATAGCAGCAGTGCGTATCCAAAACCTTGCCACATTACAACAATAATGATGCACCAGATCGCTGTCTTCGGATCTCCAAGCCAATCATGTGTGAGTGAATCCAGTCCAACGCCGCTTAGCAACTTGTTGAGCAATCCGTAATTGGGATGAAAAATCCCGCTCCACAGCTTGGCTGTAACCACAACAGAAATTACTGCGGGGATAAAAAAGATCGTCCGGAATATTTTTTCGTATTTGCCGGAATTGGTCAGGAATATCCCTATGAGAATTGCAAAGGGATGCTGTAAGAATACAGTAGCAGCGGTCAGTAACAGGGCATTGCCCAGTGAAGTCCAGAATACTTTGTCATGAAATAGGATTTCGCGATAGTTATCAAAGCCGATAAAATTGTACTTGCCGATCCCGCCCCAGTCCGTAGAGCCGTAATAAGCGCTCATGAAGATAGGGATGCAAATCATAAAAGCAAACAGGAACAGCCCGGGTGCGATGAGTAGGAATATCGCTTTTTTGTCGCTTAACACTCTGTGCATGGAAATCTCCGTCCTTTGAAAGAGTAATCTATCTACTACCATCGTAACGGGAAGCTAGACCCTGGAACATGCCGTATATTTCAGATGATTGTACACATTTTTTCGAAAACAAACCCCCGGCCTCTGGGGAGAGTCGGGGGTTGTACGCTACTATTTATGATGTTAATTCAGAAGCGCCATGATCCATGTTCTTACTAGTATTAGAACTTATTTACCAGTTAATTTATCAGACGCGGCGTCAAGCGCTTTGGCGAATTCCGCTGTATTCATAGCGCCGGAAAGCAGGCTTTGGTGAGCCTCCATTACCTTTTGCTTGAACTCATCGTTACCAATATCCTGTAGCGGAGTTCCGCTGGAAGAGGTCATCGAGCTGAAGACATCGACTAGCTCTTTTTGGAGTTGAGTTTCATTACCAGTTAAGAATTCATCGAATTTTTGCGCAGGTGTACCCGCGCCAGCTTGCCATAACATTTTAGACCAGTTCTCAGGCGCGAAGAAATACTTCAAGAAATCAACAGCAGCTTCAGGATGTTTGGAGTTTTTACTTACTGCATATCCACCACCGTACCAAGCAGCATCATCTGTTGATTTACCTTTATCTGAACCAGGGAAAGCGAATGCGCCTACATTATTGCGGAATTCTTCAGAGAAGTTCACATCTGTTGCCAGGCCAGACTCCCAAGCGCCCATAAAGAACATAGCGGCTTGTCCTTGTCCGAACAAGTTACGCGCTGCGCCGTAATCGGCGGTCAGCCAGCCGTCGGCAAAACCTTTAGCATTCGCGAAATCTTGCATTTCGGTTGCAGCTGCAACAAGGCTAGGATCATTAAAGGATATTTTACGGGCAACAGCTTCATCCATCTTATTAAAATCACCATTTTGGCGTTGAGCAACAAACTCATACCAGATTGGCAGCGTCCATGCATCCATACCGTTCATAGCGATAGGGTTAATCTTGTTGGCACGCAATGTTTTGACAGCTGCGAGCAGGTCAGCGGTAGTCTTTGGAATCTCGATGCCGTTGTCAGCAAAGATTTTCTTGTTATAGAACATGACCATATAGTCGGCACTGCGTGGCAATCCGTACAGTTTGCCATCTTTGCTGAAGCCGTCCATAGAACCGGAAACAAACTGATCGCCTTCGAAGTCAGCGCTGTTCAGTTCAAGCAGTAGGTCATTATCGAGCAGAGGACTCAGGAAAGAAGGCTGACCCCAAGCTTGAATGATGTCAGGCATCTGATTGCTGGAAGCATATACTTTGATTTTTGATTTATAAGGTTCATCTTGAAGCGCTTCCACTTCTATCTTGACATTAGGATGCTCTTTCATATAAGCGTCGATAATGTCTTGCTCCACCTTGCCTGAACCGTTTGCCCGATCAGCAAGTGCGGTGAAGAACTTCAGTGTAATTTTTTCGGCTGGTGCGTTCGCTGTGGCCTCGGCAGTAGCTTCGGCTTTGTCATTTGCAGGAGCGTTGGTAGCTTTCGCATTGTTATTTCCGCCTCCACAGCCTGCAAGCAGAGCTGGAAGCATTAGACTCATAAGCATTAGCTTGATTCCTTTACTTTTCATCAAAAACCCACCTTTTTAGAATGATGTATTTTGAAGAAACGATGGTTATCCATCAAGGAAGACGATAACGTCGTTTCTTCTTGAAATATAAGAATGTATAAATTTCACGCTATACATTATCCATATATTTCTCGCATAAACGCTTACCGTCTATAAGAGACGTCGAAGGCGTTTATGCTTGCATCCTCATCTTAAGAGTTTCTGGCTAATAGAAACATGGTCCATATTTAAGAATGATGTAGGCATTTTTTAGCGAATGTAAAAAGCCGGTTCAGGGTGTAATGATTTCAGTTATACTTGGTTCACACATCTTTCTATTATATAAGAAGGTGGTTCTCATGAATCGAAACTTTCGCTTAGTCAGCCGTTATCGCCATCTTCCGCTCCAATTTAAGCTGTTGTTATGGTTCGTCCCCCTGCTACTGGTGACCATATTCGCTATGGGTTGGAACTCGTATCAGATTTCTTCACAGCAGGTGGTGGAGAAAATGAAACAGTCGCAGGATCATCTTACCAAAAAAACAGCAGAGCAGATCGATGAGATGGTGCGAGGCATGATATCTTTTTCGAATACACTCTTTCTGGATGAAAGTGTGCAGCGGCTCTTAGCATCGTCTGAAGCGCAAAAGGAACGTAATTCTGTATTTAAGACCGTTACAAATCTTATGGTTGCAGGCAATTCTATTCAATCTCTGATTCTGTATTCTTTAGACGATAACAATGGAGCAGAGCCTTTTGCTGCGAATCAGGCAGGATTGACGACAGGTATGAAGTACTCAGATTTTATCAAAACCTCGTATTATCGAGAGGCTATTAAAGCAGCAGGTAGCCCAACCTTTGGACTCTCCAGGCCGACTGACGGCATTTTTGTAGGCGATCATTATCATAAGATTGTGCTTTCCAGAATCATCATGAATATTTACACCTTAAAGCCGGCAGGACTCGCTGTGATCGGTGTGGATGCAGGGAAGATTGGGAGCCAATATCTCGACAATGCTGAAGATGATGTAGATATGTTCGTGATTGATCGGGATGGGCTGATTATTACGGCTTCGAATCCGAGCTGGATTGGCAAAAGAGATCTGGAACTTCCGTATTTTGCGGACAGCGACCCTAAGCTGACTGTGAAAAAAAGGCTGGAATCTACAGCGGATCATAAACAGTGGATTGTATCGCATCTGCAGTCGGAGACGACAGGCTGGTATGTGGTGGTGGCTCATTCCAAGCGGCAGCTTGTTAAAGAGCTCGGTCAGATTTTACAGGTCACGATGACGATTGCTGTTCTGTGTTTAGTAGTTAGCCTAATGGTTACCTGGCTGGCAGCTGCCGCTATCACGAAACCACTGAAGAAGCTTTCTCGTTCGATGCGCAGACTGCAGACAGGTGATTTCACGCAGCGGGTATTTTTTGAAGGAAATGACGAGATCGGCTTACTCGGGCATGGTTATAATCTAATGGTGCAGCGGATTAAATCGCTCATCAATGATGTATACGCCTCAAGAATGAAGCAACAGGAGGCAGAGTTGAAAACGCTTCAAGCTCAAATCAGGCCTCACTTTTTATATAACACGTTAAATACAATCTGTTGGGAAGCTGAGAAGAAGGGAGATAAAGAAATTGCCGATATGGTGTATTCTCTCTCACAAGTGTTCCGACTGAGCTTAAATGATGGACGTGATACGTTTACTTTGGAGCAGGAAGTAGAGCTGGTGACCAATTACTTGTTCCTGCAGAAAAATCGCTTTAAGGAGCGTTTTGAATTCGAAATTTCTCTGGATGAGAGTATCAAGGATTTCACAGTACCAAAGCTGCTGCTGCAGCCACTAGCCGAGAACGCAGTGATTCACGGGATTGAGCCGTTGTCTGGAAGTGGACTGATATCCGTTCGTGCTTACCGTATAGAGAAGACTATTGTGCTTGAGGTACAGGATAATGGTGCAGGGATCACGGCAGATAGACTTCTAGAGCTTCATCAACGTTTAGCAAGGGGAAATTCTTTACCTGAGGAAGACAATGTTGGACGCACAGGCTTTGCGCTCATGAATGTGCAGGAACGACTGGCCTTATTTTTTGCAGGAGCCTCTTTACAACTAGAGAGTGTGGAAGGGGCAGGCACACGTATTATTATTCATATCACTGTGGAGGGGCCATAAATGATGAAGCTGCTGATTGCTGAGGACGAAGATACGATCCGTGAGGGCATTGTGAATATGATTGATTGGAAGTCCCATCAGATTGAGGTCATGGGTGAGGCGGGGAACGGAAGTGAAGCGCTGGCTTTGATGGAGAATGAACAGCCCGATCTTTTATTAACGGATATTCGTATGCCACAAATGGGTGGTCTCGAGCTGATTGAAGTCGCACGGCGTAGAGGTTACGGCTTTCGGTCGATTATTTTATCGGGGTATAACGAGTTCACCTATGCGAAGCAAGCAATTTCCCTGGGTGTTGTTGATTATGTGCTGAAGCCATGCCGACCTGAGGAAATTCTGAAGACGGTACTGAAGGCCAAGGAACTTATTGAAAGACAACGAAATCAGGAGGATGAACAGCTTAAAAGAGATCGTTCCTGGCATAAAAATGCACCGCTTCTCAAAAGCCAGGTTCTGTCTCAATGGATTTATCATCCCCCGGTTCCGCTGGAACGGCGACAAGAGCTGATCGGAGAGTTATCTATGGCGATTGGCTTTGAAGGACCACAAATTGGTCTGGTCAGTTTTGATTTTGACCCACCCTCCGCTACAGGCACAGGACAGGATTTTGTACTTCTACGCTACGCAGCGTTAAATATTATCAGTGAGACCTTGTCTCCTATCTATAGGGGAAAAATAGAGACTTTTCATGATGGCAATAACTTGCTTTGGATTGGCAGCGGATTAGCCGGAACCGATTCCCGCAAGCCTTACCGGGCACCCCTCCAATTGAAAGAGCAGATTGAGAAGCTGCAGAGTAATTTGGAGAAATATCTCAAACTGTCAATCAGTATTGCCGTTGGCTCCTGTCGTTCGGATATTTCTGAAGCGCATCTGTCGTATAAAGAAGCCCTTCAGGCGATGGAATCGCGATTTTTGAACGGAAAAGGCGGTGTTTATTACTATACAGAAGGAACAGGAGTAATAGGTGGCGCTCCACAGGAAATCGGGATTTTAGATGATTCTGAATTAAATGTGCTGGAGGATGAAATGCTTGTGGCAGTGGGGGCTGGGAGCAATGAGCTCGCACTCGATCTGCTGGAGAAATGGCTGGATCGTTTTCGTAGCAATCCGGGATGTCTTAAGCAAGAAGTGAATATTCGGGCAACTGCTTTTGTAGTTCGATTAAAGAGACTCGCGCAAGAAAAACAAGTCGCTGGCTTCGAATGGAAGCAGCATTTGGTCAATTGGATGGAGCAGGCTCCACAGATAGAAACGTTGGAAGAATTGTCTACGATTTTGAATAAGGTCATGCAGAATGTGGTGGAGGCTTTTTCAAAACATCGTCCACTACATCGCACAGTAGTCACTGCTATGGAGATCATCCGTAATAAATACAATACCAATCTGACACTAGAGTATGTCGCGAAAGAATCCTATGTTTCTAATACTTATTTAAGCTCACTTTTCCGCCAGGAGCTTGGTGTGAATTTTCTTGATTACTTGCATCAATACCGGGTAGAAGAAGCGAAAAAGCTGCTCCGCCAAAATCTAAAGATGTACGCCGTTGCAAAATTGGTAGGGTACGGTGAAGAGCGTCACTTCAGTGCTACTTTTAAAAAATGGACTGGACTTACACCTTCACAATATCAAAAGGGATTAGGGAAGTAGGGGGGGATTTGTTATCTACTAGGCTCTGTGTGGTTAAACTCTACATATAGCTAAATAGGAGGTAACCGAGTTATGAACCCCAAATGGTGGAAAGAAAGCGTCGTGTATCAGATTTATCCGATCAGCTTCATGGACAGTAACGGAGATGGAATCGGAGACTTGCAAGGTATTATATCCAGACTGGATTATTTACAGGACCTAGGTGTAGATGTGATCTGGGTCTGTCCTATTTATAAATCACCTAACCATGATAACGGGTATGATATCAGTGATTACTGTGACATTATGAAGGAATTCGGTACGATGGATGATTTTGACCGGTTGCTCAGGGAGTTGCACGCACGTGGAATGAAGCTGATGATGGATTTGGTGCTGAACCACACGTCACATGAGCATCCTTGGTTTGTAGAATCCAGGTCGTCGAAGGACAATCCTAAACGGGACTATTATATTTGGCGAAAAGGTAAAAATGGCGGCCCTCCGAACAACTGGGAGTCTTATTTTAGTGGCTCGGTATGGGAGCTTGATCCGCGGACGGATGAATATTATCTACATCTCTACTCCAAATACCAGCCCGATCTGAACTGGGAGAATCCTGTGGTCATTGATAAGCTGCATGAAATGGTGGAGTGGTGGCTGAAGAAGGGTGTGGATGGATTCCGTTTTGATGCGATTGCACATATCGTCAAGACGAAAGGGTATCCAGATGCAGACAACCCGAACGGAACACCTACGGTAAGGGCCTATGGTATGTTCTCTAATCTGGAGGATGTGCATACCTTGTTACAGAATCTATACGATAAGGTGCTATATTTCTACGATATTATGACGGTAGGAGAGACCTCAGGACTTGGACCTGAGCAGGCGCTGGATTATGTAGGTGATGGACGCCGGGAGCTGAATATGACCTTTCAGTTTGAGCATATGTTTCTGGATGCCGCTTCGCCGGGTAGCGGAAAATGGGATGTGGTTCCCTGGAATCTACTAGAGTTGAAAAAGATCATGAGTAACTGGCAGACGGTTCTGCATGACAGAGGCTGGAATGCGAACTATCTCTGCAACCATGATCAGCCGCGCTCCGTGTCCCGGTTCGGGAACGATCTCTTTTACCGGATTCCTTCGGCTAAAATGCTGGCGACATTCATTCATATGCTGGAAGGCACACCTTACATTTATCAAGGAGAAGAAATCGGGATGACGAATGTCTGTTTCGATTCCATTGATGAATACCGGGATGTGGAGACACTTAATTATTATGAAGAAAAGCGAAAAAACGGTGTTCCAGAAGAGCAGATTATGTCTGCGATTCATCATAAAAGCCGGGACAATGCCCGTACCCCTATGCAATGGGACGATGGACATGCAGGCGGTTTTACAACAGGGACGCCCTGGATTGAAGTGAATTCAAACTATATGGAGATTAACGCTGGCAATGCGGTTAAAGATCCGGATTCTATATACAACTACTATAAACAGCTGATTGCTTTAAGAAAAAAATACAAGGTGATTGTGTACGGATCATATGAGCTACTGCTTGCAGAGCATACTGAGATTTATGCGTATACCCGAACTTTAGAGGATCAGCGATTGTTGGTTATTTTGAATTTTTTTGATAGAGAGCCTGAATTCGAATGGCCAGCGGGGTTCGATCCAGATCAGCAGGAGCTATTAATCAGTAATTACCCGGAGTCAAAAGATCAGGATATTCGTTCTTTCAAGCTTCGTCCTTATGAAGCAAGGGTCTATTTGCAGCAGCGTGTGTAAAGGAAGTTTCAATAAGAGTTGTCATTAAAGCCCAAGAGGTCAAGATGATGACTCTTCTTTGAGTTTGTCAGCAAAAGACTGTACAATGGCGATACATTAGCATACATAAGAGGAGTTGCGGGATGACGCCTGTAGGAGGAGAGACAACATGACTGAATGGTATGAAAAGAGCTTCGGAGAGGATTATCTGATCGTATATAAGCACCGGGATTTCGGTGGCGCTCGTAAAGAAGTAGATCAGATGATCGCCTGGCTGAGACTGCCCCCAGGTTCAAAAGTGCTGGATTTATGTTGTGGGATGGGACGTCATTCTCTGGCACTTGCGAAGGAAGGGTACGAGGTTACCGGAGTGGATTTGTCGGAGGTCTTGCTTCGTGAAGCTCGATCTCAAGCCGGGGCGGAGAAGGTAACCTGGATCCGTTCCGACATGCGTGATTTACCACTAGATGGAGGATTCGATGCCGTAGTTAATCTGTTCACTTCTTTTGGTTATTTTGAAAAAGATGAGGAGCAAGTAAAGGTTCTGCGTGAAATCTATCGTCTGCTGAAGCCAGGTGGCAAGTTCGTTATTGATTTTTTGAATCCTGCGCATGTGATTCGTCATCTGGTGCCGCATTCTACGCGTGAGGATGGAGAGAATTTGATAGATGAGTCACGCCGGATTGAGGATGGTTATGTGAAGAAGGACATCCTTCTAACCACTAAGAATGACCCTACGCCCCGTCAATATCATGAGCGTGTGAAGCTTTATTCACTGGAGGAGTTCAAGGAAATGATTGAGAAAGCGGGCTTGCAGCTCGAAGCTGTACATGGCAGCTATGAAGATGAGGTTTATGATGCAGAAAGGTCCACGCGGATGATCTTTGGTGGAACACGTCCCTAAATGGTTTCCGGAAAAAGATTTAAAGGTGGTGAACGCTCCATGTCTAAGGCAGAGCTTACTTCATGGGACAAGAACATTCTCCAAGTCTCGGTACCCATGGACTCGCCTCTTCGTCAAGTGAACAGTTATATTCTTTCGGACGAAGATGGGAGAGTGACTATTATCGATCCGGGCCCGCGCAGCCCGGATACAGAGAATTGCTGGCTCGGGATTTTGCAGGAGCTGGACTTGTCGTGGATGGATATACGGGATATTGTCGTTACGCATCACCATCCCGATCATTATGGATTAGCCGGCTGGCTGCAGTCGCAGAGTGGCTGTAAGGTGTGGATGACGGAGCGCGCCCATGCGGAGGCGTTGTTGATGTGGGGCTTGGGCACTGGTGAAGATCTGGGGAATGACATGGATGAAGATACAGGTGAAGATACGGGGAATGGCGTAGACAATGATGTAGGCATAAATGAGATCTTACCGGGTTATTTCATCCGGCATGGGATGACAGATGAGTGGTCGAACGGGATTAAAGCCCACTTGGAAAGCTTTAATTCCCAAGTGGAGCCGCAGCCTGCCGTTTCTTATTTCAATTTGGCGGAGCCCTTCAAGATGGGCGGCCGTGAATGGCAGCTCATTATTACCGGGGGACATGCACCGGGGCATGTGAGCCTGTATCATGCTGACAGCGGGCTTATGATCTGTGGGGACGCTGTGCTCCCGCAGATCTCGCCCAATGTCAGCCTGCTGCCGGGCAGCGATCCACAGCCGCTACAGACGTTCCTTCAGGGGCTGCGTGAACTGGGCAGCTACCCGGTCAGCATGGCGTTCCCGGGGCATCGCGAGCCCTTCACTGGCTTCGCGCACCGGGTAAACAGCCTGCTCGCTCATCATGAGGAGCGGCTGGATACAGCTGCGACCCTGCTCACTAGCGGTCCGCTCAGCGGATTCGCGGTGTGCGAATTCCTGTTTCGCAGCCGAGTAACCACCGTTCATCAGATGCGCTTTGCGATGAGTGAGACCCTGGCGCATTTGGCGGAATTGGTGCGCCGGGGACGGGCAGTCATGCTGGAGGCAGACGGCGGTATCTTGTTCGCCGCAGCTGAAAGTGTCAGAGAGCATATCAGTTAGAGTATCAGAGTATCTTGCAAGATCGAAGTGTACTGGAAAGTATAACTTGTTAAAGAGCAGTCCTAATTGTGGGGACTGCTCTTTTTTGTATTTGAGTAACTTAGTCCCTCAGTCACTCAGTCTCTCAGTCACTCAGTCACTCAGTCACTCAGTCACTCAGTCACTCAGTCACTCAGTCACAACAGTCCCTCATGCCATCCTTCGATCGCTTCCATATTCATTCGTTAGTGTAAGTATTCGGAATCAGATGATGCTATTCGTTGATTTTGGAACTTTTGAGGTTAGTCGCGGACCGTAAAGGGTTATTACTAGTGCAGAGTAGTGTTTTCGGGTCATTTTTGAACAAATAGAGTCTCTGGAGTCCGAAAGTGCTCAAATCAAGGGTAATTTATGAGTATAACGTCTCCTGATTCCGACAACGTGGGCGAAACGCTTCTTATATTGAGTAACTAAATGATGGTGGTAATTATAGGGAATTTCACCCTATAATTTTAGATTTAATGATTATAGAGCTGGTTATAGGGAATTTCTCCTTATAATTCTACTGTTTTGGCTATAGATTGAGATTTTTATAGAGATTATAGGGAAGAATTCCGTATAATCGTTGGATTTAAGCCAAAATCGTTATTTTATAGGGAGGATTTCCCTATAGCTCAGCGAACCCAACGAACCCAGCGAACCCAACGAACCCAGCGAACCCAACGAACCCAACGAACCCAGCGAACCCAACGAACCCAACGAACCCAGCGAACCCAACGAACCCAGTGAACCCAACGAAACCCTCAAAAAAGCGACTGTCTCAGCAGCCCGCAGGGGGATACGAAACAATCGCTTTTTCCTTAAAGTTTCATTTGGTGTATCTAAAAACCCCTACTCTGGAGTTCATCTGGTGCCTCTAGAACTCCTCACTCCGGAGTTTCATCATATTCCGCAAGTTTTCTAGCGGCCTCTTCGCGATCCTCTGGTGTGTGAGGCAGATCCAGCTCAATTTCGCGCTCCGCTTGCTTGCGGTGTGCGATTCTGCTACTGGCTGCCGCTGCCACGGCTCCAACGATGTCGTCGAGATAGGTGTGGATCTGTCCGGTGCTTTTGTCATTTAACCGTTTAAGAACGCCTGGCTTCAGCTTGTCCACATAGCCATAGTTGGTAAATCCGATACTGCCGTATACGTTCACGATAGAGAAGGCAAGAATCTCATCTACGCCGTACAATCCCTCATCATTTTCGATCATATCTTGAAGTGGGGAGAACAGCTTGCCCTCTTCTGCCATTACATCTAATTGAATGCCTGTTAGTACAGCATTTTGTACTTCTCGCTTGCTAAGCACCATCTCTACATTATGGATACATTCATCCATCGTTAAATTCGGATAGTATTTCTGTTGCAGGAACATAACGAGCTCCGCGATTTCTTCCAGGGTTACTCCACGCTTGTTCAGCCAGAATTTGGTCGCATCTGCGACGGCCTTGCTGTTCAGACTGTACGGAATTTTTTCGATTTTGTCATCAGTCATGTTCAGTCACCTCGTTGTTTAGTAAGTCATTTCATTACAGCAAACGTTAGTATGATGTTAAGGACTGTTGTTACCTCAGATTGTACGTTTACTGGAAGTATTTGTCCAGCGAGGGAGGTTTCAGCGAACTGAAATCCAGGCCCTACTTGAGATGAAGAAGTAGTTCACAGGCTTTTCCAACAATTTAGGATAAGCTGTTGTTATTTTTTGGACAAAGGTCTCGTATACATAGCAGTACAAATGATATCTAACCTTGAAAGGGGTAATAAATGATGAAACCTATGCAACAAATCCGCGGAATCTCCGCAGTATGCTTACTCGCAGTTCCACTGGCACTGTCCGGTTGTGGGCTGTTTGGTTCAGAATCGGCATCGATTGATGCTCCGCCACCAGAGGTTGAAGCACAAATGTTACAGACTAGTGGAAATACTACGTTGGATTCAGGTGTATTCGGTCCTGTGACACAGGATGATACACAGACAGCGGTTAAAGGCAGCACCAAAACTTCACAGGGCAATGCTTCCGGAGATCGCACAACTGTATTTTTGGAAGATGGTAATGGATTACTCGCTCCTGTATCCCTAAGCTTGCCAAAGAGTAAAGATTCCAGCGCACTCAAAAACTCGTTAATGGCATTAGTGAGCAAGGGAGAATATGCCTCATCAGTGCCTGAAGGTTTCCAAGGCATTCTTCCAGCTGGAACGGAAGTCAAAAATATTACGATAGACAAGTCGAACTCTGCGGTTGTCGAATTTAATTCAGAATTCAATAACTATGATCCTTTAGAGGAACGTAAAATCCTCGAAGCTATCACTTGGACGCTGACCGGTCAAGATGACATTAAAAGCGTACAACTCTGGGTAGATGGTAAAAAGCTTACAGAGATGCCGCTTCAAGGAACTCCGCTGGATCGTCCATTATCCCGCACAATGGGCATAAACTTGCCGAAGCAAGGTCCACTTCTGATGAACTCAAGTGCGGTTACTGTTTATTTTTCCACAACATCTCCTGACGGTATCCAATATTATGTACCTGTAACCCGCTTTGTACCCGCCGGACAAGAACAGCTGACCGCTGCTTTGAACGAATTGATTGCAGGTCCTGAATCCGGAAATGGGTTGGAAATGGTCATGACACAGGGAACGATACTTGATTCCGTTGATGCTGGGCAGAACGGTGTAGTTACCGTGTCCTTGACGG
The DNA here is from genome assembly GCF_976954365.1 of Paenibacillus sp. Marseille-Q9583. Taxonomy (NCBI): domain Bacteria; kingdom Bacillati; phylum Bacillota; class Bacilli; order Caryophanales; family Paenibacillaceae; genus Paenibacillus; species Paenibacillus sp. Marseille-Q9583. Next base: position 38,840 of record NZ_CDRJTB010000040.1, on the reverse strand, counting down.
ATGATATGTTCACAGATGGTAAAGGTGTACCCGCTGAAATGCTGGAATCGGTCGTACTGACTGTTGCGCAAAATTCGGATGATTCTCTGGTACAAATTCGCTTGAACGGCAAGGAATCGATTACGGATACAGATAATGTGGACTACAGCAAACCTGTTTCCGCACCTGAATATTTGAATGAGATCCCATTATAGAATGACCCTGTAAGGTTTAAAAGATGCTTTTGTGCCTCCTCTTTGGTAGAATAAAAGTTGCTCAAAAAGACGTTACGTCCCAAGCATTGTGCTACTCGGTATTTATGACGGGGAAATGGGACTCACGCTAAACTTTTAGCTATACGATGTAGGAGGCAGAAAAGATGAGATCAAACGGGCGAAACGACGACCAATTACGGCCGCTGACAATAACAACCCAAACGAATAAATATGCTGAGGGCTCCGTGATCATTGAAATGGGAGATACCAAAGTCATTTGTACGGCTACTGTGGAGGAAAAAGTGCCTCCGTTTCTTAAAGGGCAAGGAAAAGGCTGGGTAACCGCTGAATATTCGATGCTTCCTCGGGCAACTCAATCCCGTAATCAGCGTGAAGCTGCACGTGGTAAGCTTACCGGACGGACTATGGAAATCCAACGGCTGATCGGACGAGCACTTCGTTCCGTAGTGAATTTACAAGCGTTAGGCGAGCGTAGTATTACGCTGGACTGTGATGTGATTCAGGCGGATGGTGGTACACGGACTGCTTCGATAACAGGTGCTTTTGTTGCGATGGCATTTGCTATTAACAAAATTGCACTTCAGCACAAGTTGCCTGTGTTTCCTATAACAGATTTCTTGGGGGCAATCAGTGTCGGTGTTGTAGGGGATAAAACGCTCTTGGATTTGAATTATGAAGAAGATTCCAAAGCAAAAGTAGATATGAATGTAGTTATGACTGGCGGCGGTGCCTTTGTTGAACTTCAAGGGACTGGCGAAGAAAGACCGTTCACTCGTCAAGAGTTGGATCTTTTGCTGGGTCTAGGTGAGAAGGGAATCTATGAACTGATTGCTGCGCAGAAAGAAGCGCTTGGAGCGATCGCTCTCAAAATCCCTTCCGGCCAGCCGGGCCAAGAGGTGTAGCATGAAGTCTGACGGCGGTATTCTTATTGTTGCGACGAAGAATAAGGGGAAAGTACGCGAATTCGAGCATGCTTTTGCCCCGCTAGGGCTGACAGTGAAAAGTATGTACGACTATCCGGATCTGCCCGATGTGGAGGAAGACGGAGCCACTTTTGCCGAGAATGCCTTTAAAAAATCCAAAGCCGTAGGTGACGCCCTTGGAATCCCGGTACTCGCCGATGATTCGGGTCTTTGCGTAGACGCCTTGGATGGCAGGCCGGGTGTGTACTCTGCACGTTATGCAGGGGAAGATGCAGGAGATGAAGAGAACAATTTGAAGCTGCTTAGCGAGCTGGAGAAGCTAAAACAGGGCGAGGATACCGGACAGCCTTTGCTAAGTACAGCTCGGTTTGTCTGTACATTGTCCTTATACGATCCAAGCTCAGGACGGGAGTTAACCGCTGAGGGTGCAGTGGAGGGATGGATCACATCCGAACCTGCTGGTGGTGGTGGCTTCGGCTACGATCCGTTGTTTTACTTAGCGGAATATGAAAAGACAATGGCAGAGCTAACGCTGGAAGAGAAGCAGCGGATTAGCCACCGAGGCACTGCGCTAAGGTTGCTGACGGAGAAGCTGGCAGCTGCAGATGACTTGAATTCCTAATCCTAAGCCTCTATGCGGTCGCATATGAGATGAAATAAAGAAGCTTGCAAATCCAAGGGGTGTACCTTGATTTGCAAGCTTTTTTTGATTTGTAAGGCTAGGCTTATAATTTTATTGAATTAGTTCAGCTTCCAGAGTGCGGGTGTTGCGGTCGGTTCCCATCCCAGCAGTGAAGTGTGGGGCTGTAGACATGTATACGTTAACCCGTTGTAGCTAACCTTATCACCCGCTTTGTATGCGACTCCCGCTGCCCAGGCAGATATTCCTGGATTTGGCGTTGGCGTAGGTGCAATGGTTGCCGTCGGTGTTGGTGCAACGGTCGGCGTTGGAGTAGGTGTTGCGGTTGCAGTCGGCGTTGGTGTTGCGGTCGGTGTTGGTGTTACGGTAGGAACAGGTGTTGGTGTCGCAGTTGATGTCGGTGTCGCTGTTGGAGTAGGCGTTGGTGTTGCAGTTGGTGTTGTCGTAGGTGTAGGCGTTGGAGTGATGCCTCCATACAATTTGTCGTATTCCTGTTGGGACGAGCTTCCGTTCAGTGTAATTCGCTGCGGACCACCCGAGAAATTCAGCTTCATCATGCCTGGAACTTCCAGTGTGCCTCCGTTTGCAATCGTTTGAGATGCAGTCCCGGTAATACGATAGCGATTAAAGTCCCAATCCGTAGAGATTTGCTCTACAGTACCGGCTCCCCATGCAGAGGTCAAGGTTGTTGTTGTCGGTAGATCGAATTCCAGCTTCCAGCCACCAGAGATATCCGCGCCTGTGTTATTCGTTATTTTCAGGGAGTAGGTATAATTCGGATGATCGTAAGCGCCACTGAAGCTAAGACTGAAGTTCGTAGGTGCAGGCAGTTGTGGCTTCGGAGTTCCACCTGGCAGAGAGGCTGACTTAAGCTGGTCATAGGCAAAATCGGTCAACGAGTTACCGTACGTATAGGTGCCATCACTCTTTTCAGAGTAGTCGCCGGTCAGTTCCCAGAACATCATCCCTCCCAAGCCTTTTTGCTTGATATAATCCAGTTTGTAGCCGAGTGACTCCTTATCTTCATACGTAAGAAAGACCTTCTTGTCTGCGTTGAACAAGTATGGAGTTTTGGTAACAGGATCGAAATAACGTTTGTTCGCTGGGTCTTTGAGCAGATTCAGCACATGCCAGATTGGATTTGCGCCAGCCGGCTGCTCTGGTGCAGGATCATTCCAGATTCCGTATACGCCGTCGGCTCCACCTCCGGTTGTAGGAGCTGTACCATAAAGACCGGTATTGTTGATGCCTCCATTTACATTCTTCCAGCCACGTGAGTAATAAGGAACTCCGATGACGATTTTTTCCGGAGGAAGCGTACCCAAATAGTATCGAACGGCCCAGTCGGTATTCAGAACCGGAGTACCCAGCGCAGCTGTTTCAGTATCACGAGAATCCGGGTACAGGGCGGAATGCGGCCCAACATATCCATTCCAAGCGCCGTGGAAATCATAGGTCATAAGGTTCGCCCAGTCCAAATACTGGTTGGCTTCCCCTAGCTTCATTCCGCCCAGAATCCAAGAGGAGGCGGTTGCGGCAATGGTTAGGTCATATTTCTGATTGTCCTGTGCGCCTGCCTGATCCAGCTTTTCACGAAGCTTTTTCATGAGGAGAACATAGTTGTTGTAATTCACTGTGCGCAGCGGCTCAGCCACACCGAAGTCATTCGGATTACCTGATTGACCAGTACCAGAAGGGTACTCCCAATCAATGTCCACACCGTTAAACTGGTAGGTACGAAGAAAATCTACAACACTGTTGGCAAAGGTCTCACGGCCGGCTTCTGAATTGGCCATGCTATAAAAACCACCAGAACCCGACCAACCACCAACCGAAATCAGGGTGCGGACATCGGGGTATAACTGCTTATACTTTACGAGTTGATTAAAATGTCCTTTATACGGCAAATTAGTTAATTGGTCAGGGTAGTCTTTTTCGATAGCTGCTGTACGGTCCATCAGATCAATCTTGTTCGTTTGAGGGTTGACCTTGGCGAACGCATAGTTAATGTGAGTGATTTTGCCCCACGGTATTTTATCGACAGTATAAAATCCTTTGTTCTCCTGATCTCCCCACTCCGGGAAGTAAGCTACAATTTTACGCGGATGATCTGCAGCCGGAGCTGGAGCAGTAGGCGTCGTCCCTGCTGCTAAGGCTACTTGCGACGATCCACCTGCACTTGTGTAAAGCGGAAGCAGAATGATGGCGCTCATTAAGGCCGCAATGTAGCGTGCGGATTTACTTCGCCTATTACGTGTACTTATGTTCATTTAACATTCCTCCAAAAGGGATAATATAACTGCGGGAGTAGATTAGGAACGGTGAGCCTTTCGCGTTAATAATGAGTCTTAATTCAGTTTCCAGAGTGCGGGTGTGGTCGCTGGTTCCCAGCCTTGAAGTGAAGTATGGGGCTGGAGGCAAGTATACGTTTTGGCATTGTAGCTAACGATGTCACCCGTTTTGTAAGCGATTCCTACAATCCAGCTAGAACTCCCAGGGGTCGGTGCTACAGTTGCGGTTGGAGCCGGAGTTGCGGTTGGTGCTACTGTTGCTGTCGGTGTTACAGTGGCCGTTGGTGTGGGAGTTGCGGTTGGTGCCACTGTTGCCGTCGGAGTCGGAGTTGCTGTCCCGCATACGTTGATGAATTTCCAGACTCCAGCAGCACCGCTAAGGTCGGGGCGATCGCCTTGAGTCCACCATTTAGCTTCATAGACTGAACCGTTGTAAGAAACTTGCTGGCCGCCAGTATATACGGCAGTCTGGTTCCACGCCGCTGCGCATTGTCCTGGAGTAGCCGTTGGTGTTGGAGTTACCGTTGGAATCGGAGTTGCGGTTGGAGTTGCTGTTGCCGTAGGCGATGGTGTGGGAGTTGCTGTTGCGGTAGGTGTCGGTGTCGGCTGTACCACTCCTCCGCCAAGGTCGGCGTTCAGCTTGTTGGTCAGTGTTTTGTTCCGGTCACCACTTGTCTCCCAGAACATGGCACCCGCTAGGCCTTTTGATTTGAGATAACTGATCTTATGGCCAAAAGATTCTACGTCGTCATAGCTGATATAAGTTTGGTTCGTTGGATTATAGAGATAAGGCACTTTAGAAATGTCATTCCAATAACGGGTATACCCGTTTTTGTTAATGTAATTAGCTTCGAGGTCATAGAAATCATAACTGCCCTTTTCCCATGTACCCGTGGACGAAATACCAGCGGACAATTGATATTGGCCATTTCCTGCGGCAGGAGCACCTCCCCAACCACGGCCATAGAATCCCATACCAAGCACTAACTTGTTCGCGGGTACGCCATTGGCTAAATAGCTGGTTACCGCTTTATCGACGTTGAAATTTTGCGGTTCGGTCAGGCCTGATGCAGAAGCGGCTGGATCATAGTACAAAGGAGCATTGTGACCAGTGGTCTTATTCCAGCTCCCGTTGAAGTCATAGGTCATAATATTGATCCAGTCAACAATGGAAGCAATACCTGCAAGATTATTGTTATTGACGTACGTCGGTCCTGCACCGGAAGCAATGGTCAGCAGGTAGGTTTTGCCGTCGGTCTGACCGGCAGCATTTAGCTTCTCACGGATTTTTTGCAGTAGAAGTACATAGTTTTCCTTGTCTTCGGGACGATAACTGTTGCCTGCGAGCCCACCGCTGACTGGGTACTCCCAGTCGAGATCGACCCCGTCCATTTTATATTTACGAATGAAGTCTACCGCCGAGTTGGCAAAAACCTCACGGGTAACGGCTGTAGCCGCCACATCCGAGAAACGGTTCGACCAGGTCCAGCCCCCAACGGAGATCAACGTTTTCAGGTTCGGGTTCTTTTCTTTCAGCTTCCATAGCTGCTTCAGATTACCTTTGATGGGGTCATCCCATTTGTCATCTCCGAAGCTCTTTCCGGTGTCAATCCACGGGTCACCCAGAACAATCGTGCCGTTCGGAACGTTAATGGTCTGTGCTTGCTCATTTTGACAGCTCCAGGTTACCGGATTAGGGCCGGTAGGGTCAGGGTTGCCGTGAATGCCATTCCAACAAATATCTGCGAAGGCGTAGTTAATGACATTCATTTTGGTAGGATCGATATCTGATACATTGTAAGCCCGCCCGTAAGCGGCCCAAGAAGCGTAATAACCAACCAGTTTATAATCCTGTGCGGCGTTGGCCGTTTTGGCACTACTACCCAGGGCTGAAAAAAGTGTAAGAACAAGCGCGGCGATCATCGCGATCGCAAAGGTCTTACGTGAACTTTTTTTCGTGAATATCATTGATTTTATACCTCCAAGGTTCAATGTGTAGTTCGAAATTCTTTTCGGCAAGAAATCCCAACCTTCACCTCCCATAGTTTGAATTTCACCTGTACCTTCACCCTTGCAAATCTATCATTCTACTGACACCAAGTTCATAGATTTTGCAGCAAAAAAATAGCAGTCTACATAAGGTTTACACAATAAGTAAGCGCTTTCTAAACTGCTGTTCTAAGGATTCCTTTTTGATAAACTTGTAGATGTAACATTGTTGAAGGGGTGTAGGGTGAGTAGAAGAGTGGGTTTGGAGTTCAATAATTAGGATTAATTTCTTATTTATGGGTGAAGGCATTTCTTATTTTCAAGCATAGAGAGCGATTATGCTAGGGATAAAATTCAGTAATATAGGGGGACATTTTTCTAATTCATGGATACTTGTTTAGGTGAACTTTGATAGAAAAGGTGTATGTCTTCTTTTTAAGGAAACTCATGCAGAACACATAACCTCCGATGTTATGAATATAAATTATATACATGCCTGCAATATTTTTACGGAATTACGCAACGCATCGCTGTTTCTCTTCGTTATAGTAGTATCATAAGGAAGGTGGTGGGTTCACCAATGGTTGTGTTTTGGTTGATCGCAGCCGGTGTCCTGTTTGTTGTAGAGATGATGACGCTTACTTTTTATCTGCTATGGCTTAGTATTGGTGCGTTGGCCGCAGGTTTGGTGTCGTTGATTATTCCTGAAGCCATTTTGTTTCAGGTGATCCTCGGATCACTGGTGGCACTTGGTCTGACTATATTCTCGAAACCACTGGTTTCTAAATTTCGCAGTTCACGTGGGTTCAAGGATACAGGCACAGAAATCGTAGGCAGGCAAGGAGTCGTCATTGAGCCGATTGAGCAGGGGCGCTACGGGCAAGTGAAGGTAGGCGGAGATACGTGGAGCGCGAGCTCTGACCAGTCTTTGGGCAAGGACGAAGTGGTCAGAGTAGTGAAGAGAGGCACGACCATTATTGAAGTAGAACGATGGGGGGATATGAACTAATGGAATGGGCAATTATTTCAATTATTCTAGTGGTAGTCGTAGTATTTGTGGCATTAACGATCAAAATCGTACCGCAACAACGGGTAGGTGTAGTGGAACGTCTGGGTAAATTCAATCGTCTACTGACGCCGGGTCTGAACATTCTGATACCTGTGATTGATCAGGTGCGTACTTACCATGATCTAAGGATTCAACAAGCGAATGTGCCTCCGCAAACGGTGATCACGAAGGATAACGTGCAGGTGCAGATCGACACGATTATTTTCTATCAGGTAGTGGGACCAGAGGAAGCTACGTATGGCATTTCCGATTATGTATATGGGGTAAGAAACATTTCAACGGCAACTATGCGGCAAATTATTGGTAAGCTGGAATTGGACGAAACGCTGTCTGGGCGTGAAAAAATCTCAACTGATATTCGTCTGGCGCTTGATGAGGCTACAGAGAAGTGGGGCGTAAGAATCGAGCGTGTGGAAGTCATCGATATCAAGCCGCCGCTCGATATTCAAGAAGCAATGGATAAGCAGATGAAAGCGGAGCGGAGCAAACGGGCGATTGTTTTGGAAGCGGAAGCTGCCAAGCAAGATATGATCCTGCGTGCTGAAGGGGATAAGCAGAGCAAGATTCTGAAAGCGGAAGGCGACAAGGAAGCACGTATCCGCCAAGCAGAGGGTTCAAGACAAGCACAGGAGCTGGAAGCTCATGGTGAGGCGAAAGCAATTCAAGCAGTGGCTGAAGCAGAAAAATCACGCATTGAGCTGATTCGCTCAGCAGGTCTGGATGAGCAGGTGCTCGCATATCGCTCCTTCGAGGCTCTGGCTGAAATCGCCAAAGGTCCTGCAAATAAAGTGTTCTTGCCGACAAGCGCTGTTGAAACGCTGGGAAGTCTTGGGGCGATTGCTGAGGTATTCAAAGCGAGCAAGGATAGTAAATAGATTTTACAATTCGTGCTTCTTCCGTTAAAGTAAAAAGCAAAAACAACCTTATGCATATGAAGCTATTGTTGCTCATGCAAACTTTGAAGGAGAGAAGCTACCGTGACACAAAAAGAAATCTCACCGTTAGTTGAACTGCTCGGATTACAGCCCCATGTTGAGGGCGGTTGGTACAAAAGACTTTGGAACTCCGAATTTGAAATTCCGCAGGAAGTGCTTGGGGATAGCTATTCCGGATCGCGCCATTCGGCATCTTCAATTTATTTTCTACTTCACGAGGGGGAACAATCTGATTGGCATACTGTTTTGTCCGATGAAGTTTGGTTCTGGCATTCCGGTAGTCCAATAGTACTTAGTCTCGGAGGTAATGGAGATAAGCCTGAGAATGTGCAGGAAGTTATTCTGGGTCTCGATATTGCTGCAGGTCAACAGCCGCAGGTAGTAGTTCCAGCAGGCGTATGGCAGGCGGCTCGCCCGTTAGGATCAGAACCGGTCCTGGTATCCTGTATTGTTTCTCCAGAATTCCACTTTGATGATTTCAAACTGATTGAGAAATAAACCCCTTTATCCTTTCAAAACGGTAACAAAATAAAGTAGCGAGTCTCCTATCTTGGGAGGCTCGCTACTTTTTGTTTCACCCCATATATTAAGTCCTCTTCTACCATAAATACACAATGTAAAAATCCTCGGAGTCTTGTAAATATCCTCTATTCCAGTAGAACCGGGCAATTCATATGATGGAGTTACTAAAAACATACGAACAAGTGGTTCGTAAGTGGAAGGAGTAACACCATGAAGCCAAATTTAGAAACTAATCTCTCTCTACACAAGTCAAAACGCGGATTCGGGTCAAGATTGTCCGAATTGGGAAGTTCATCAAATTTCGTAGGCTACTTGTTTGTCGCCCCCATCCTGATCTTGATGGGAATCTGGTTTTATTACCCGCTGGTTCAATCATTAATTTACAGCTTCCAGGACATTAGCTTCCTAAATCCGGATGCGGCAAAATTTATTGGATTCGGAAACTATGCGGAGATTGTCCAGGATAAGGACTTCTGGACGGCCTTGAGCCATTCTTTATTGTTGACAGTAGTAGCGGTACCGCTTCAAGCAATCATCGCCTTGGTGATTGCAGTAAACCTGAACAAGGTGATGCGCTTTAAAGGTGTGTTCCGCACGCTGTATTACATGCCTTATATTACCTCAACCATTGCAGTGACGACCGTATTTATGTATTTGTTCATGCAGAATGAAGGGATTGCAACACAATTGCTGACTTGGTTTGGTTTCCCCGACGTTTCTTGGTATGCCAACGTTAAGTATGCACTTCCATTTTTGATGATTCTGACGATTTGGACTTATGTGGGATTCTACATGGTCGTGTACTTGGGGGGATTGCAAACCATTCCAAACGATATTTATGAAGCAGGACGTGTGGACGGAGCGAACGGATGGCAGCAGTTCTGGAAGCTTACGGTACCTATGCTGAAACCAGTGACCTTCCTTGTCATCATGTCCGGGATTATTAACGTCATGCAACTGTTTGACCAGCCTTATGCCTTGGCGAGAAACGGCTCGCTCGGAAGTCCGGCCGGCGCAACGAGCACGATAGTAACCTATTTCTATAGTCAGGCATTCAGCTTCAATCGTTCCGGTTACGGTAGTGCGGCTGCATTTATTATTTTCGCCCTTATTATTGCGCTATCCATGCTTCAAAAACGCTTTCTTAAGGAGGAGATATAGATGATGATGCATAGCCGGAAAACTCAAATTTTACGATATGTACTACTGTTCGCATTCTCCATATTTTTCGTCGTACCGTTTGGTTATGCCATCTATACTTCACTTTTGTCCAAAGCAGACATCGGGCATCTTGTGCTGCCAAGCCAGTGGACATTTGAGAACTACAGGGACATCTTCGAAACTTCCGATATATTGATTTGGTATAAGAACTCGATCATCGTAACGTTCGGTATTTTGATTGGTAACTTGTTTGTTAATACGACGGCTGCCTACTCCTTGGCTCGTATTAATTTTCGGGGCAGAGGTGTAGTGTTTTTCCTAGTGATCGGGATGATGATGGTGCCTTATCAAGTGATGATTATTCCGATTTTCTCCATGATCGTTGATATGAAATGGCTTAACAGCTACCAAGGTCTCATTATTCCATTTCTGTTCCAGGGCTTCCTTGTCTTTCTGATGCGTCAATTCTTCTTGACCGTGCCGAAGGAGCTTGAAGAGGCAGCGGAGGTTGACGGATTAAGCAAGATCGGTATTTTCTACCGGATTATGCTTCCGCTATCCAAAGGTGCGATCGGGACACAGATTATATTCAGTTTTACCGGTACATGGAACTCTTTCGTTTGGCCGGTGACCTTGGTGAATGACAGTCGTTGGTATGTAATGACTGTTGGTCTGAACACACTTAAGAATCGTTATTTTGAATGGCCAAACCTCACGATGACTGGTGTTGTACTCTTGACCCTGCCAATCATTATCGTCTTTTTGATGTTCCAGCGCCATATGGTGCAAGGCATTGCGACTACAGGACTGAAAGGTTAATACAGAATACGTTCAGACAGGAGGATGTAAAGTGATTGAATATACAGGATTGAATGCGCTCGATGACGGATGGGTGATTGCGGAAACAGAGTTTGATGCTAGATTTTTAGGGAAGTTTGAAACAATTTTTTGTCAGGGTAACGGATATCTTGGGCTAAGAGCTGCTACAGAGGAGTCCTATCCGGGTGAACGCCGCAACTTGTTTGTTGCAGGAGCGTTTAACCGCTTTGCCAATCAGGAGGTTACTGAGCTTCCGAATGCCGCAGATATGGTGCAGCTCGATATCCGTCTGAACGGTAAACCATTTCATTTAGAAAAAGGAAAAATTCTCAGCTACCGTCGGGAGCTGGATTTACGGCAAGGAGAGCTCCGGCGTGACATCCTCTGGGAGGACGAGAACGGCGATCAGTTTAAGATGACTTTCTTGCGGTTCGTATCGCTACAGGACCGGCATCTAATGGGTATGCGGGTGGAAATCACCCCGCTGACGAAATCCGCGGAAATTACAATTCGTTCCGGTATCAACGGGCAGATGACAAATTCGGGCGCACAGCATTTTATAGAAGGTGAGCGGAGGGTGTTTGATAAAGAGCTGCTCCAGCTTACCGCAACGACATCGGAGTCGAATATTGAATTTGTACATACGTGTGTCCATCAGATGTATGAGGGGGGCGTACGTCTTACAACTGCGCCAGCTCCGAGCATGGATCGCAGAAGAGTTTCACTGACTTACAAGCTTAAAGCGGAAGTAGGCAAGTGCATTACGCTGGATAAAGTGGCTTCGGTGCATACGAGTTATGATAAGGAGTGGAGAGATCGGGGGGCCGCGCATCAAGCTTTGCAGGATACCGCCCGGGAATATCTCAGCAAGAAGGCAGAAAAAGGCTTTGATGTACTATTCAATGAAAACGAGCAGGCTTGGAAAAGTGTATGGGCTAAAACGAACATTGAGATCAAGAGCAGCGACTCCTTTGATCAGTTGGCCATCCGGTTTGCACAGTATCATTTGCTTCTGATGACACCTGCCCATGACAGTCGTTTCTCTGTAGGAGCCAAGGGACTGACAGGAGAGGGATACAAGGGACATGTATTCTGGGACACAGAAATTTTTATTCTGCCATACTTTTTGTACATGGAGCCTCAGAAAGCCCGCAAGCTGGTGGAATATCGCTATCATACCTTGAATGGTGCGAGAACAAAAGCGCGTGACAATGGTTATCGCGGCGCGATGTACCCTTGGGAATCCGCAGCAACCGGCGAGGAAGAGACGCCAGAGTGGGGCCCTGTAGATATCGTTACCGGAAAGCCAACCTTTATTTGGACAGGCAAAATCGAACAGCATATTACAGCGGACGTGGCATATGGCGTGTGGCATTATTATCAGGCTACCGGTGATCAGGAATATATGGATCGGTACGGATATGAGATTATATTCGAAACAGCGACCTTCTGGGCAAGCCGGCTGGAGTGGAGCGATAAGGAACAGAAGTATCATATCTGTGATGTGATTGGTCCGGACGAATATAAGGAACATGTCTCTAACAATGCATTCACCAACTATATGGCCTACTGGAATATGACAAAAGCAATCGAATGCTCCCGCAAGCTTATGCAAGCGCAAAGCGATGTTTATTTGACTTTGGAGAGTAAGTTGGCTCTAACCGAGCGATTGAAGGAATGGGAGGATAAATCCAAGCAGATCTATCTGCCGCAGCCGGATATGCATTCGTTCATCATTCCGCAGGACGATACTTATTTGAACAAGCAAATTATTGATCTGGAGAAGTACCGTGATCAGGAGCAGGTGGCTTCCATCCTTGCCGACTACAGCATGACCCAGCTCAGTGAAATACAGGTTTCGAAGCAGGCGGACATTCTCGTTTTGTTTTACTTACTGGAGGACTGGTTCTCTAAAGAGACTAAAGCGGCGAATTGGCATTATTATGAGCCGAAAACGTTGCATGACTCTTCGCTCAGCTTATCCACGCACAGTATGCTGGCTAGCGATGTCAATGAACTGGAATTGGCTTACGATATGTTTGCCAAGGCAGCCCGCATTGATTTAGGTACGAACATGCATAGCTGCGATGAAGGTATCCATTCTGCTTCGATTGGCGGCATTTGGAAGGCAGCGATCATGGGTTTTGGCGGGGTTCGTTCCTGGGAGGGCTCTCTTCGCCTGAACCCGAAACTTCCACAGGCCTGGGAGCGCTTGTCTTTCCCGCTGGCCTGGCAGGGTGAGCGTCTGCAGGTGACGGTTACCCGTGGCAAGCTGGAGGTGGAGCGCCTAACTTCAGGATTGGGTGAGCTTACCTTGCTCATTCATGGCCGGGAATACGTGTTGAAGGATCGTATCGTTACAGACTTGAAGGAGGCTAAGTGAGTTGAATAAAGAACATCAGGAGATTCAAGCCTTTATTTTTGATCTGGACGGAGTGATAACCGATACCGCGAAATATCATTATGAAGCGTGGAAACAGCTGGCAGATGAGCTGGGTATTCCCTTTGACCTGGAATTTAATGAGCAGCTCAAGGGGATCGACCGCATGGCTTCCTTGGAAAAAATACTGAGTCAACTACCGGACGGCGGTGCAGCCTTCACTTTGGAACAAAAAAAGGAATGGGCTGATCGGAAGAACAACAATTATAAGCGATTGATTCAGACTGTGGATAAATCTGAAATATTGCCAGGCATCCTGGATTTGTTCCATGATCTCGAGTATGCCGGAATACCGATCGGGTTGGCTTCGGCCAGCCGTAATGCCGGCACACTGCTACGGCAGTTGAAGGTAGATTCATATTTTCATGTGATTGCCGATCCGGAGAGTGTGGCTCATGGAAAACCGGCTCCGGATATTTTTCTGAAGGCAGCGGAGGAGCTAGGGGTTGACCCCCGTTATTGTGTTGGAGTAGAGGATGCAGAGGCTGGAGTTCAGGCGATAAAAAGTGCGGGAATGTTTGCTGTAGGGGTTGGTGATGCTGAGATTCTGTCAAAAGCGGACTATATTGTCTCGGAAACATCGAAGCTATCTTTGTCCGAGATTCAGCAGCATATGGCCGGACGCTAATTTAAAAGTTAAATCTCAAAATACTATGTAAGTTGAACGAATTCGTATGAATAGTTCAGCTTACATAGTTTGCTATTGAAGCAAATCAGGATATGACATAAGATTGATTCGTCATAATACAACAATTTTCTACAGGAAGAAGGAATCTCTTCATGCGGAAATGGAGTCGGTTTCGGGATCGTAATATACGGCAAAAGCTATTTTTGACCTATACGCTGTTGATGATTGTTCCTCTAGTGGTCATTAGTATTTACTTTTACATATACGCTATGTCTGTTTTTGAATCCAGGATTGTGAAATCGTTTCAGGAGACGAATCAGCAGATGGTATCCACTGCGGACTCGTTTGTTAGCAGTATGTTCAAATCCTCGGAGCAGCCTTTTTATGATGAGAGGCTTATGCAAATTTTGTCGAAGGATTATTCTACTGTAACCTATGAGACTTTTGAAAAAAGCATGGATTTCCGTTACATAAGCGATAATGTTTTTAAAGAGTTGATGACATTTAATCCCGATATTGATTCCATTCTGATCTACCCTGTAAACAATTCATTAATCTATCGCAGGGGTTATGATACGACATTCAATTACAATTACAGTCCGGTGACTGAACCATGGTACCGAACCATTGTCAATAATGCGGAGAGGCCCATTCTGGTCGGCATGCACGAGGAGAAACAGATGTATGCCAAGCCCCGCTCTGTGCTATCTGTAGGCCGTGTACTGGTGGATGTGGGTACCTATCAGAAGCTTGGTGTGCTGCTCGTTAATTTCCGCATGGATAAGCTTGAGAAGCTATTCAGCGGACTGGGTGACAAACAGGACGTAAACCAGTTCATCGTGGATGAAAAAGGGATGGTTGTGTTCAGCTCAGATCCGTTCATGATTGGGATGAAATATAGTCAGGTCATAGCAAAAATGAAGCCGGACAATGAAAACTACTATGTTGTTCACGATGAGTCAAATGTATCTGGATGGCAATTCTACAGCATCGTTCTTCGTGACAAGCTGCTCGCCGAAAGTAACCAGATACGCAATTTTTCTACACTCTTGCTTCTTTTGTTGATAGTGCTGGGATTCGTAACTGCTTATCTAGTATCTGGCAGTATCTCCAATCCGATTCGAAGACTCAATCGACTGATGCGAAAGGTAGAGAAGGGGGATTTTGATGTTACCGCTCAGCAGGATAGTCTGGATGAAGTAGGGCATCTGTCGCGTACCTTTAACCGAATGACTGTCGAAATCAAAGATTTGATTGAGCAAACCAAGATTGAAGAGAAGAAGAAGCGGAGTGCAGAACTTAATGCGCTGCAAAATCAAATTAATCCGCATTTCATTTATAATACGCTCTCCGTGATTAAATGGATGGCGCAGGCTCAAATGGCGAACAACATTACGGAAACAGTAGATGACATGATCAAAGTTCTGTCCTTTTCCACACGTAATACTCAGGAGTTTGTTTCTATTGAGGAAGAAGCGGCCTTTATACACAGCTACCTGGAACTGCTGCAGCTCAGGTATTTCAATGTGTTTGATTTTGAAATCGATGTTGCACCAGATGTTCTGGAATGCAGAACGTTAAAATTTATGGTGCAGCCTTTTGTAGAGAATGCGGTGTTTCACGGCTTTGCAGAAGATTCCCGTCAATATAACTTGAGTATACGCGTGCAGAGAAAAGGCAGCGATATTCAGTTTACGATCTCGGACAACGGGATGGGGATCTCGGAAGAACAGCTAAGTAGACTCTTGCAGCAGGAAATGTCGGACGCGCAGACGATGAATTCTATTGGTGTGGGCAATGTCTCCCGAAGATTGAAGCTTCATTTCGGAGAAAAGTACGGGGTGACTATAAATAGCGTAAAAGGGGAAGGAACTACCGTTCTTATCCTGATCCCTACCATGGAGCATCCTCAGAACTACGCTGGAACAAGGAAAGAGGGATACGCATGAAAATCATGATTGTGGACGACGAGTCCTTTATTCGAATGAATTTTAAGACATTTGTGGACTGGAAGCATCATGGCTATTACCTAGTAGGCGAAGCTGCAAACGGTAAAGAGGCTTTGGAGAAAATGGATGAGCTTCATCCGGATGTGGTCTTTTTGGATATCCGAATGCCACTGATGGATGGGCTTGAGGTTCTAAGGCAGCTCCGGCATGCCAAACATTCCTGCAAAGTTATTATTCTCAGCAGCCATAATGAGTTTGAGTATGCCCAAGAGGCGCTCAGGCTAGGTGCATGCGATTATATTCATAAACCGAATCTGACCCAGTCCGCTGTATTTGAAGCGTTGGAGCGTGTCCGGACTCAAGTGAATCATCAGCCAGTGGGAGATCATCTTGTTTCTTTACAGCAAAATATGGAGAAGAACCGAAATGAGTTGAAAACGCTTTTTTTACGGGATTTAGCGGTCGGTGTTGTTCGCCATGAGTGGGAAATTGAGCAAAAGACAAAGCTGTACGATTTGAATCTGAAACAGCCTAATGTGCTTTGCATCGTCATGTTGATTGATCAATATGACAAGGTGAAGGAACGTTACAATAAGGGAATGGAGCATTTACTCGGCTTTTCGATCCTCAATATTTTGCAAGAGGTGCTGCATAGGTACAGCGAGCTAGAGCTGTTTCTGATGAGTCCGAACGAGCTGGTTATTATAAAAACGTATTCCGGCATTAGAAGTATGAATGAGATTCTTGAAGAACGCTGGGGACTCATCCGTAAAATTGAAAAGACATTAAAACAGTTTTTGAACATACAAGTTAGTTTTCTTATCAGCGGGCTGCATGCCCGTCTGCTTGATATTCCCAAAGCCTATCATGAAGCTCAGGAATCTGCTGAAATGCTATTTTATGAGGATCGCAGCAACGTTGTTGTCTACGAACCAGGCAGCATCAAGGAAATGAATGATAAGGCACTGTGTACCCTGTTTGAACAGCGTATCCGTAAGGAAATGGATGAAAAGCACGTATCTTCTGCTATTGCTATAGTTCATGAGATGTTTGCCACGATCAAGGAGAAGAGATCTTTAAGCAGGCATGCCACCTTGGAAATATGCGTGAATCTCCACTGCCAGATTCAGTCCCATATGAAGGAGGACAGCGGGGAGGAAGACTATACAGGAATGCAGGAAATCATGTCAGCCGAGCGTTTGGAGCATCTTCATCTGCTGCTGATCCAGGAATTGGAGAGTCTACAGGAGAGTTATACGGATGCGGCGACATCTACGAACTACAAGATCAAAAGGGTCATTGATTATATTCACCAGAATTACAATCAAGATTTGACACTGAATGAGCTAGCCGATTATGTCGGTCTGAACAACAGCTATCTGAGTCGTATTTTTAAGGAGCAAACGGGTTCCATGCTGATTCCATATATCAACGGCTATCGTGTGAAAAAGTCTCTAGAGCTACTTAAAGAAGGAAAGCTGAAAACGTATGAGATCGCGGAGAGAGTAGGGTTTAACAGTATTGACAACTACTATATCAGCTTTAAGAAGATTTATGGGCTCCCACCGAACGAATACCGAAAGACTAGCATGGGAAAGTAAAAAATCACAAAGATATGTAAAGATCCTCTGTTTGCTCTCGATTGCTGTGTAGCTAAGATGAAGATAACACCACTTACGGTGAATCTTCTTAAATAAAAGGGGTAGTGACAAATGAGAAAGAAGTCAGTCCTGTTATTGTGCTCGCTGATGTTGATGCTGTCTACGGCAGCATGTGGCACCAAATCCAATACCGGTAACTCTGGCAACGGAGCTTCAGACAACGCCGGAGCGGCAAAGCCGGAGAAGCAAGAAACCGTCGAAGTCACGATGGCATACTGGGCTAATGCGTCCGAGCAAAAGAACTTCGAATTTATGGTAGATGGTATTGATAAGGAATATCCGAACATTAAAGTTAAGATGCAAATGTACCCAACCAGTGATGAATTTTGGAAAGCGGTTCCAACGGCGATTGCTGCCGGGGTAGGTCCTGATATCATTGCTATGTCGGATGAAGGAAACTATGAGTATATCAAGAAAGGCGTACTCGCTCCACTCGATGATATGATCGATAAAGTGGGGTTTGATAAAGAACGTATTACTGGATCGCTGTACAAAGGCTGGACAGATGATAATAAACTTTACGGAATTCCTTATGATTCTTCTACTTCTATGCTGGCGATCAACAAAGAGATGTTTGAAAAATCAGGAATCACTAAATATCCAGAAACAATGGATGAGGTTGTTGAGTTGGCAAAAGCCATGACTAAAGATGGTGTGAAAGGTATTATCGGCAGTATCGATCCATTCCACATCACTCAATATGTTCACGCTTTCGGTGGAGACTGGGGCTTCGGAAAAACGATCGATTCCAAAGAAAACGTAGCTGGTGTGCAGTTCTTCGTGGACCTTTTCCTCAAAAATAAAGTTGCTATTGCTCCAATCGAAGTAGGGGCTCCATGGGACGGCGAAGTATTCAGTCAAGAAAAAGGGGCTATGTCCACGGCTGGTCCATGGTATGTAGGTCATTTGAAAGAAGCTAACCCTGATATGGGATTGATTGCTCTGCCGATGCCAAAAGGTACGGTAGAAGCACAAAGCGCATACTCTCACGGCTTGTCGATACTGGACGGCAGCAAGCATAAGGAAGAAGCTATGCAAGTGATCAAGTATGCGCTACGTGATGAAGCACAATTGAATGCAATTGAGGCAGTTGGATATTCACCGGCAGTATCTTCTCTGCTTCCTAAATATTTGGAGAAGAATCCTGAATTGAAAGCGGTATTCGACAATATGGAAAAAGTCGGCATGCCCTTTGCTTACCCTGAACAAACCAAAGCGTTTCATGCCGATCTGCTTAAAGGCGTAGAGGAAATCATCTTTAAGCAAGACGGCTTGACGGTTGAAAAGCTGCTGAATGATCTTCAAAGTAAATACGGTGAAAACTAGTTATCAAGCGGTTGGACTTTGCCATAACCAAAGTCCAACCATTTTTTTCACAATCATTTAAGGAGGTCTAAGGGGAAAATGAAAAAGTCGTTTAACAGTGTCATTTCAAAGATTGTACTCATGTGCTTGTTTATCACATCCATCGGTCCTGTGTACTCTATGCAGGCAGCACCCGCAGCACCTGCTCCTAAGATTAATGAAGGCGTGGTCAATGGCGAGTTTCCACTGAATTTAACACAAACGGGAGATATCGACTGGCTACATTTTAAAGCGGATAATTTGAATCAGCTTCAACGAATTCAGAAGGCAGGCCCCAATTCAGTTACCTTCAGTGTATATGGAGATACAGCAACTGAGGGGAAGTTGAACAGAGGCACCGATGCCGATTACATGTCCTATACCTGGAGTAATGGTATGCCAGGATTTGAATATGGATTAAATGACACTGGGACGGGTTTATTTTATCCAAAATCCAGTCGAGACAAAGGAAGCTATAACAATGTTGGCTGGGACATTGAAGTAGCAGCGCAGCCACAGGATTCCACCCTAGTATTTGGTCTTGGGTTGTGGCAAGCGGATGTAGATCTCAATATCTATACTGACGATGTACTCTCGGTAACCCGAAGCGTATACGGCGATTCTGTTTCCAAGAACTATAAATATCAAGTTAACGTGCCTGCGAATGTGAAGCTGAAAATTGAAGGGCGTTTGACAAAGGTTGTCGCGAAGAACGGAAATATATCATTCTCTGGACTCGCTTTAAGCAGTATGGCACTTGCGGATAAATTGGTTCTGCAAAATGAATACAACCGAGTTAGCAATATGACACAAGGTCTTTATACAAATGAGACGTGGCAAGTTCTGGTGAATACGCTGGCAGCTGCCAAGCTTATGCTTGATCGAACAGAGGCAACGCAGACGGAAGTTGACAGCGCTATCAATGCTTTGGTAGCAGCGCAGCTTGGTCTGGTGAAGAGAGAATCGAACATTGTAATCGATTTTACGGATAAAGCGTTCAAGGAGTATACTTTCGGTGCTAAAACAGATCAACAGGACAGATATCAAACCTTCACAGTGAAGGAAGCTGTTGATATGAAGTATGTTCAGGTCAATGTCAAAAGATATAAAGAGCCTGTGAGCGACTTGATTATCAAGTTGCATGCAGTAAACAGTGAAGGGCTGCCGACTGGAGATCCGCTAGTCCAAACGACAGTGGACAAAAACCGGATTGTGGACGGAGGACTCACTACTGCGGAGCTTAGCTACAGTCTCCTTCAGGATACGCGATATGCGCTTGTTCTCACTCAACAAGAGCGGGGCTCCGGGGAATACCGCTGGGTCATTATGTCCAAAAACTTTGAATCTCAAAAGGAGTTCTTTGGTAAATCGACATCAGGTGTCTTTAAATCTGAAGCAAGTCTGGGCACGGGCATCATGAGAATTGTCAAAGAGGGTAACGTGGATCGGGCCCCGCTGCAGGGCTTGATTGAAGAGCTTAAGCAATATAACAGACAACTTTACACGCTCCAGAGCTGGTCTTCCTTGGAGATAGCATTGAGCAGCGCTCATGAGCGCTTGAACGATGTGGATGTTAAACAAGCAGAGCTTGATACGGCATTAAATCAGGTGCAAACAGCCTTTAATAACCTAGTGCTAAGTACGAACCTGGATGTAATGGCTAAACAGATGAAGACGATCAGCCAAGCGGCCCTGATTGGCTACACCAGCCAGTCGGCAGATGCTTTGCATCAAGCGATCCAGGAAGCACAAGCTTTGAATATCGGTGCATCCGAGCAAGAACGGATCAAGGTGTATTCAAAAGTACTGAATGCAATGGATGGATTGCAACTGGAAATGAAATATCAGTACGAATTGAACCCTAAAATGACCGCTGGTTTTGGTTTTGAGGGTGACAAGAACGCCACGCTGGCTTTCCTTGACGGATCCTATCAGATCGGCGGAACCCGCCCTATGCAGAATGGGTTTGTGGCAACGAAACAAATCGTTACGTTCGGTGCGACAAATACGTCAGGCATCAAATGGTATAATGCCGAAGGCTATCTGCCAGTCTTTATAAATGAGTTTACCAAAGATAATATGGACTATAAAATTGAATCGTTTGGTAACAAACATACGGTAGAGAGCAAAGACTACGTTATTAACTATTCCAGAATGACGGTTACCAATCATTCGGATGAGACGCGTCTGCTGCCGGTTGTATCTGCCAATCTGGTTCCGATGAATCAGGCTGCAAACGAAGTTTATACGATCAAACCTGGTGAGACAGTTGTCAGAGAGTTTGCTATTGAAGGGGATAAGTATGAATATTTCGATGCGGGGAAAACGAGCTTTACATCCTTAACGAGAGAGCAAGTGTCGAAACTTGGTACGTTTGATAGCAACTACAGTGAGATGAAATCCTACTGGAATAACAGGCTGTCTACAATAGTTGATATCGATCTGCCGAATAAAGAGCTGGTTAATGCTTTTAAAGCGGGCTATATTTACGACATGATCATTAAAGACGGCAACTATCTGCATGTGGGTGAGAATGGTTATGCCAGACTTTACTCTCACGATACCATCGGGATTGTTGTTCAATTGATTCAGAGCGGTGACTTTGCACACGCAAGAGAGTATCTGGAAAGCATACCTCTTACTGGCGGAATTAACATCGAGACCGGTCAAGTGGACCCAAACCTGTTCTGGGATGCCAACTGGAAGCTTCCGTGGACGTATGCTGTATATTTGAGCAAAACCGGCGATACATCCTTATTTGATGAAAAGATGAAAGCGGATGACGGATCAGAGGGTACCGTTTTCGATAAGCGGGTAAAATTCGGAGCAAGAAGCATTGAAAGCGACCGTGCTGGAGATGGCCGAATTATGAAAGAAACGAAAGCCATAGATTCATTGGGCTATTGGACGATTGACAATTATTCGGCACTGACAGGGTTAGCGTCTTATGAATATATTGCGCGTGAGCTGTATAAGGTGAAAGGAGAGGCAAGTTATCTAGCAGAAGCGGAGTGGGCTAACGCTCAATACGAGGATCTGCTCGCGGCTTTCACGGCCAAGTTGCAAAAAACAATTACCGACAAAGCACTAAACTATATTCCTGCATCTGTTGTGCAAAGTAATGACGAGAACCGGATGAAGGACTCCCGTGATGCCAACTGGGCTTCCATGTTCCTGTTCGGAAGATGGCTGTGGGATGGATATTTGTATGGTGCGAACCAGCCAGAGGACAATATCAACCTGACGATGCTAGATGATACTTATACCTATGGTATGGAGCGACGCGTCAAGGAAGGGACAACCGATTCTATTTATAACTTTGGCGGTTATCCGCATGGCTTCTACTCCAGTGCGTATAACGCCGGTTACGGCAGCGCCGCGCTTCGCGGTGAGAAATACAGAGACATGGGGATTAAAGCTTACGAGTTTATGATTGAAAACTCCATGAGTGGACCGTTTAGTTGGTGGGAAGGCGTAGCTTACCCTACCGCAGAATCTAGCCCTTGGACGGCAACCAATGATGAACTTGGTGTGCGTAGTACGCCTGGCGGTGGCGGATCGGCCCAGCATATGTGGGGGCAGGCCGTCAATTCAAAGGTATTGGTGGACTCGCTGATCACTGAGCGTATCTACGATCAGAACACAAAATACGAAATTATTGTGGGACGTGGTATTCCTAAAGAGTGGGTAACGGATGCCGATAAGAACAACAATGTGGTAGCGGATGTTCAGAACTATCCTGCATTCCAAGGTGGAAGAGTAGGATACAATGTGGTTAGAAAAGCAAACCAGCTTGTGGTTACATTTACGACCAGTCTGGAGCAAGCCAAGGCTGATACGAGCAATGCACAAATCAGCATTCAATTGCCTAGTATGGTTAACAACATTCTGGAGTCTTCTGGGGGTGTTGTTGATAACGCCAAAGGTATCGTTACCGTTCCGCTCAGTACAAAAACATTAGCAATCACTTTGAGTGATCTACCTAAGCCTACCGATGTAGAGCTTGATAGAGAGGAGCTTGCCATTGGATTTGCTACCGGCGACTCCAGTGACTCGGTAACCCAAAACGTGGTGTTGAGAGCGGAAGGAAAGCGCGGTAGCTCAATCACTTGGTCTTCAAGCGAGCCGAATATAATTTCTAATACGGGTAAGGTAAAGCGCCCGACTGTTTCTACTCCAGTGACGTTGAAAGCAATTTTGGAAAAAGACGGCGTTCAGGTTGAGAAGACGTTTGTCTTAACGGTTATCAAGGCAAATGAAGATTCGGGCAATAACGGAAACAATAGCAACAACGGTAACAATAGTAATAATAGCAACAGCGGAAACACCAGCAATAATGGTAATAACGGGAACACCGGAAACAACGGAGGTTCGGTTAATCTACCGAAATTTCCGGACATTTCGAATCACTGGGCATTCGATTCTATTGTTACCGCAATAGAACGTGGAATTATCAAGGGTTATGAAGACGGAACATTCCGTCCGAATGCTGTGGTGAAACGCAGTGAGCTGATGGTTATGCTTGGCCGTGCGTTGAAACTCTCGGATACGGACACTACAACTCTTCCGTTTGAAGATGCAACTAGCATTCCGTCATGGGCGAAAACTTACATCTCAAGTGCAGTCAAATCTGGACTTATTAAGGGATACGAGGATAATTCTTTCCGTCCTGATGGTAAGGTGACCCGGATCGAATTTGTAGCGATGGTTGCACGTGCACTCGATTTGAAGAGTGGTACGAAGACAAGCTTGCCTTTTGCTGATGCTGATCAAATTCCTGCCTGGGGAAAAGATTATGCAGCAGCGGCATATGAGGCAGGTCTGATCCAAGGTAAAGGAAATGACCGATTTGCTCCAAATGATCCGGTGACGAGAGCGGAAGCGGTGACCCTGCTTTTGAGAATGTCTAAATAAGATTAGAATAATTTAGTTGGATAAACAAGTTAGAGGCTTGCGGGTAAGATGCAAGCCTCTTTTGATTTTACACAGCACCTGTTTTTTATGAGGATTTTGGGAATGATGAAGCAGTCTGCTATACTTTTGTGGTAGCGCTCGCTTCTGAAGCGTGAATTTAGGTTAAGTAAGATTAATGAAATAACAATAAGCTTGGAGGGTTAAACGATGAGTGAATTGAATGCACCGTTCTCGGGAGGTCCGACTTTAAATGATGGAGTGACCATGCCGTGGCTAGGCCTTGGCGTGTATCAGACTAAAGATGGGGAAGAGGTTATTCACGCGGTCAAGACCGCAGTGGAGCTTGGATATCGCAGTATTGATACGGCTGCTGGTTACAATAACGAAGAAGGTGTAGGTCAGGCTATTCGTGAATGTGGAGTGGCCCGTGATGAACTGTTTATTACGACGAAAGTGCGCAACCCTGATCAAGGCTATGAATCAACGCTGAAAGCGTTCGAAGTTAGCCGGCGCAAGCTGGGGCTGGACTATATAGATTTGTATCTCATACATTGGCCGGTGGCAGGAAAGTATCGGGAGACTTGGAAAGCTCTGATTCATCTGCAAAAAGAGGGCCTCATCAAATCTATCGGCGTGAGCAATTTTCAGATTCATCATCTGAAGGATATCATCGAGGACACTAGCGTAGTTCCAGTGGTGAACCAGGTGGAATTCCATCCACTATTGACTCAGCGCGAGTTGCTGAAGTATGCCAATGAGCAAGGAATCCAGCTTGAAGCTTGGAGTCCGCTAATGCAAGGAAACTTAGATCTCCCCCTTCTTAAAGAGCTGGCTGGTAAGTATGATAAGACCCCTGCTCAAATTGTACTTCGCTGGGATTTGCAGCAAGGCGTAATTACGATTCCAAAATCGGTACATGCGGATCGAATTAAGGAGAATGCGGGATTCTTTGACTTCACGCTTAGTGATGAGGATGTTAAAGCCATCGAAGATTTGAACAGAGACCATCGTTTCGGTCCGGATCCGGACAATTTTAATTTCTAAAAATTACGAATACAAGCCAAACAGCAAGCCACCGATACGGGGACTTGCTGTTTGGCTTGTCGCTTATTGGATGGAGACGTTATATTTACGCAGCCAGAGATCTACTTGAGCTAGGTAAGCAAACAGCTGAGGACCGGACATGAGCTGACCGAACCAAGGCAGATTGGTAGAGGATTCTGGGGAAGCGGCGATCTCACGGATTTTGGCGGCATCGATTAAAGGAAGTATTGGCGAAGTAGAGTCATCTAGAATGTTCAATACTTGTGTTCGTACTGCGTTTAAATAGGCTGGATTGTGGGTTTTCGGGTAAGGACTTTTTTTACGATATAGCACATCATCTGGAAGAATTCCCTCAAGCGCTTTGCGTAAAATCCCTTTTTCACGACCGTTCAGGTTCTTGATTTCCCAAGGAATATTAAAGACATATTGAACGAGGCGATGATCACAATAAGGAACACGTACCTCTAGTCCGGCGCCCATACTCATTCGGTCCTTACGGTCGAGCAAAGTAGGCATGAAGCGGGTGATGTTTAAATAGGACATTACGCGCATTTGTGCTTGTTTACCTGTCTCCCCATCCAATGTAGGGACTTCGGCTACTGCATCACTGTATCTGTCACCCAAATATTCCAGTGGCCGAATCCATTCATTAACTTCAGGGGATAATAGACTTGCACGCATTTTAGGAGCAACTGACCAAGGAAAAGTGCCCGAGGAGAGCATCTCCTCTCGATGGAACCAAGGATATCCGCCAAAAATCTCATCGGCAGCTTCGCCGGAAATAGCTACAGTAGCATTCTTTTTAATCTCACGGCAAAATAAATACAAAGAAGAGTCAACATCGGTCATCCCAGGTAAATCGCGTGTGTACAGCGCATTATCAAGTGCTTCTACAAGCTCTGGCGTATCAAATGAGATATAGTGATGGTTCGTATTTAATTCATCGACCATTCGCTTAATCCATGGACCATCTGCTCCGGGCTGAAAAGTATGACTCTTGAAGTGCTTGTCGTTGTCGACATAATCGACGGAATACGTATCCACTCGTCCCTGGCCGTTTCGGTTGTAGTAGTCCACTGCAAGTGCTGTCAGCGCACTGGAGTCCAGCCCTCCTGACAAAAGCGAACAGACAGGAACATCTGAGACCAGTTGGCGTTCAAGCGTATCCTGCAGCAGTTCACGTACTTTAGCGGCTGTCTCTGTTTCATTATCAGTATGTTTTGCGCTTTCCAGCTTCCAATAAGCGTAACTACGTAGACCTTCGCGACTATAGATCATGGCATGCCCCGGACGAAGTTCCTGCATATCCTTATAAACACCGTGTCCTGGCGTACGGGCTGGACCGATAATAAATATTTCCGCTAACCCTTCGGGCCCGACTATTGGCTGTACCTTGGGGTGCTGCAGCAGCGCCTTAGGCTCTGATCCGAAAACTAAGACGTCATCCACTTTACTATAGAACAGAGGCTTCACACCTAAGCGGTCACGTGCAAAAAAGACCTGATCCCGAAGTCCGTCCCACACTGCAAAGGCAAAGATCCCATTGAGCTTCTCTGCTGAGTCCGGTCCCCATTCGATATAGGCATGCAGCAGAACCTCGGTGTCACATTGGGTACGGAATTGATGACCCCGCTGCTTAAGTTCTTGTTTAAGCTCGGGTGCGTTATATAATTCGCCGTTGTACACAATCGCGTATACCTGTTCCTCATGGCGGGTGATCATAGGCTGCGCACCGTTCTCTGGATCGATAACGCTAAGTCTGCGGTGACCGAATGCGCAAGGACCTGAAATCCAAGTTCCAGCTGCATCGGGTCCGCGGTTTGCTAAAGTTTCAGTCATTTTGACCAGCAACTGCGAGTGCTGCGTGAGATCTCCGCGCCACTGGATAAATCCGGTTATTCCGCACATGATGGTTCATCCTCTCTTTTTGTGCGATTGTTGTCCTTACTTTTTTGCCAAGTAATACAGATATATGCCGAAGGAAGGCATAAAATGTATGTCCTTATCCGAACACTAGGGGAGAGAGGAATTTGCCAGGAGGGAAGGATGACAGGTGTATTATATTAAAGATGCCAAAATTCGCAGAATGATGGAGTATGACGGTGCGCCTTGTGCAGAAGTAGGTGTATTGCCAGGTGCTGTTAGTGATCCTGCGCTTTTGGTGTATATCGTAGAAGATCAGCGCGAAGAAGGCTATGAGATTGTCCGTATCCTCACTAACGACGCAGACACTTCTACCGATTGGTTTGATAACAATATGCATGATGCTTTTAAAGATGTGACTTCTAGCGCATTTACAGGCAGTATGATTATGACGCCAGAAGATGAACGTTCCAAGTTTCAGAGAGAATTAATGACATACGGAGATTTAAAAAAGCAACTGGAGCAGCATTTTCGGAATCTGGAGTAATATGGAGTAGATACGAGGGTATCCGTAAGCTATGAAAATAGCTAAGATGCCCTCGTTATTATTAAAATAGGATTAAGATTACTTATTTTCCAAAATGTTTGATCTTGAAAATTCTGCTGAATAAGGTATAATAAATATCGTTGCGTCAATACATATCATTAATTCTTATATGTCCCGGTAGCTCAGCTGGATAGAGCATGCGCCTTCTAAGCGCACGGTCAGGGGTTCGAATCCCTTCCGGGACGTCAAGTAACAGCCTTCCTTCAGGAGGGCTGTTTTTGCGTGCAGGGAAAGAGAAGCCCTGGTAGTTCGTCGGAGCATAAGCATCGATAGGATCAGCTTCGCAGTCAGCCCGAAAGGGCTGTATCCCGCTCGGGGCAAGTAACAGCCTTCCTTCGGGAGGGCTGTTTTTGCGTGCAGGGCATCCTCGCCAAAGTAAGTAAACTGAAGCTCTGATAAACAATTAGGGAAAATCTCCCTATAATTCAGAGCTTTCTACTCAATAGACTAATAATTAGGGAAATCCTCCCTGTAATTTAACTAATTCGTTGGCCGATATAGATATTCACCCGATTTTTAGGGAGGATTTCCCTCTTTTCATTCATTTCAAGCAATTATCGGCTAAATACAGGGAGCTTTTCCCTGATTACTCTCAAAAAAGGCCAACCCTATAAATGGGTTGGCCTAATTATACGAAAAGAAGGTGCCGAGACTTTCTCGGCACCTTGAGCCTTCCCGTGAGAAGGCTGTCTTGCATATGCCCACCGCTAAAAAAGCGGCCAGATCTCCTCCCAGACAGTGTCTAGAATAGCTTGCATATTATCTTCCATACTGTTAATAGCGATTACTACTTGAGCATCCGGTACAACAATGCAGAATTGACCATGAGCGCCATCGGCACGATAAGCATCGTGCGTACACAACCAGAATTGACAGCCGTACCCTTGGCCCCAATCACCAGCTCCGTTATTTTCGATCTGCTTTTGTGTAACAAAATTAACCCAAGCTGCGGGAATAAGCTGCTGTCCCTTCCACATTCCTTTTTGCAAAAGAAGCTGTCCAAATCGGCTTAGTTCTTCCGTATTGATCTGAAGTCCGGCACAACCGAGGGTGATCCCTTGAGGGGCCGTTTCCCAATCGACGTTTTCTATGCCTAGTGGGGTAAAGAGACGGGGAACAAGGTAATCTTTTACGGTTTGTCCGACACTGGCCTGAACCATTGCAGAGATCATAATGGTATCCCCGCTGCTGTAGGTAAACTGTTCTCCAGGAGGTCTGTCTAAAGGTAGCGATAGATAATGTTGTATCCAATTTACATCTTTCAAGGCCAATCTTTCTTCAACCCAAAACGGTGGGGAATCATGCCCTGTACTCATACGTAGTAAATCGAACAAGGTCAAATCCCCAGGTTGCATGGAAGGAAGGACTTCTTTATGAGTGAATGCATATTCTGGAAACAAATCCTTAAGTGTTGTATTTAGTGATAGTTTTCCTTCTTCGATGGCTAGACCTACCGCCATGCATGTAAAAGATTTGCTGACCGAATGCTGCAAGCGCCGAATATCCTCTGCGAGATCCACTTTTCCCACTAACGTTCCATTTTGAAGCACACGAACATTGAACACATTCAATCCACGTTCGCGGATCTGGGCTTCGAAGCGAGTCATGTTTAACATAAAATGTAGCCCTCTCTTTCTTAGATTCCAAGCTGGGATTAGGAAGTTTGGTAGTCGAAATGATTGAAAATGATGTGGAAACGTTTCCTCTTACTAGATATTAAATAGCTAAATCGATGCTATTCTATTCTTATTTTAAAGTCAATGCAAGCAGAAAGACTACTATTTAACATCAAAACAATTAAAATTTAAAACGAATTTGAGATGCAAATCATTTTTAGTCAAAAATCATAGGTTGACTTCTAAAAAATATCTGTCCATAATGAACGTATTAAGCGATTTAGATCCGAAAACAGTCAAAATGATGTCGTGGGAAACGTTTCCCATTATTTCATGCGTTTCCACCAAGCTGATTTCATCAGATGCAGGGGGAGCTCATTATAGGGGTGAAACAGGGGGGAATTATGAATATCAAGGATATTGCAAGGCTATCAGGCGTTGGTATCGCCACGGTCTCCAGGGTAATTAATAACTCCGGTGTCGTAAGCGATGCAACCAGAGCTAAAGTAATGGCTGTTGTAAGAGAACATAATTACATTCCAAATGGAAATGCAAGCAATCTGAAAAAAACGCGTTCTAATACGATAGCACTTATGGTTAAGGGGATTGCAAATCCGTTTTTTGCAGACATGATCAAAGAAGTAGAGCGTCAAGTGAATCTGCGCGGCTGCCCGCTTCTGATCCAGCATGTTGAAGATGGAGTGGATGAGATCAATGCTGCTCTTCAGCTTGTGAAGGAAAAGAATTTATACGGGGTAATCTTTATGGGTGGTACATATGACCATTCTGAAGAAAAATTCAAACAATTACCGATCCCATTCGTTTTGACTACCATCACGACTACGAAGGATGTTGATCCTGCCGTATTCTCCAGTGTGATCATTGATGATATGCAAGAGTCTTATAAAGCTGTGAGCTATTTAATTTCACTCGGACACCGGAACATTTGCTTTTTGGCCAGATTTCCTTTGGTTCAGCATACTACCGGAAACCGTCGTCTAATGGGGTATATTAAAGCGCTTGAGGATCATGGGATTGAGTATGATGCTTCCTTGGTAGAGGATTGTGAATACAGTCCAAGTTCTGGTTTCACGGCTACGAAAAGACTGCTTAATAAGAAAAAAGATATCACCGCTGTATTTGCCGCATCAGATACCATCGCTATCGGAGCTGCCAAAGCTTTATTGTCTTTGGGTCTATCGATTCCAAATGATATTTCGATCATCGGATTTGACGGTATAGAGATGGCAGAATACTATCACCCATCGCTGGATACGATTAGCCAACCTGGGGTGGATATGGCGAAAGCCAGTGTTGAAATTCTGTTTGACCTGATTTCGGGACAATCGGAGAACAAACATGTGGTATTCGAGTCTGTTTTGGTTAAGCGGGGATCTTGCAAGAAGATTAATAAACAAGCATAAACGCCTTTGGCGTCCTTATAAGGACGGTAGCGTTTGAGCGAGAAATAGAAGGATAATTTATAGCGTAAGCATATAATTTCTTATATTTTAAAAAAGGTTCCGTAAGGAGATGACATATGGCACTTCTAACCGTTGAGACTGGTTCTCCTACCTTAAGAATGACAACGTCCATCAGTATCATCTCCCCCGTTGATTCGGGCAATACCACCGGAGGAACGCTCTATCTGTTACATGGTGCTGGCGACAATGCTAGCACATGGTACAGGCTGACCACCATTGAGCAGTATGCTAACAAGTATGGCTGTACAGTCATAATGCCTCAGGTAGGAAGAAGCTATTATACAGATATGGAGTACGGACTGGATTACTTCCACTATGTTACGCAAGAGCTTCCTGAGCTTTGTGGCCGAATGATGAGGCTGGATGATGATCCGCAAAAGACGTATGTTGCCGGACTATCGATGGGCGGATATGGGGCACTAAAATGTGCACTTACCTTTCCTGAGCGTTACAGCAAAGTAGTTTCCTTATCAGGCGTTACAGATATTCAGAAAAGATTGAAAGACCCGCAAATGTCTTCGGATATGGCGCGGGAGATGGCAGGCACTTTCGGAAAACGCTTACAAGTTAAGCCGGATCAAGATCTGTATGTTTTAGCGGCTAAATTGGTCGACGATAAACGTAAGCTGCCTTCAATTTTGACCTGCTGTGGCTCGGAAGATCCATTTGTGGAGATGAACCGGGAATTTGCTTCTCATATGCAAGCGAGTCCCTATACATTTCAATATGTTGAGACTCCGGGAACACATGAATGGAGATTCTGGGAGGAGCATCTGAAGACAGCTTTTGATTTCTTGTACAACTAGGAGCAATGAGCAATTGCAGAAAGAGATATTATGGAGGATTTGAGATGAAAGACCAGCAACTGACGTCCCTGTTGAACCAGATGACGCTTGAAGAGAAAATAGCACAATTGCAGCAGCTAGCTGCTAATTTCTATGAAGGAGCGGAAGAAGGAGGGCAAATCACTGGCCCTATGGCATCCATGGGGATTACGGATCACATGATTGAGAACAGTGGTTCAGTACTTGGACTTTCGGGTGCAGAGCAAGTCATTGCCGTCCAAGAAGCTCATTTACGTAAAAATAGATTGGGTATTCCACTGCTGATGATGGCCGATATCGTGCATGGCTTTAAGACGATTTTTCCGGTGCCACTGGCGATTGGTTGCTCTTGGGATATGGAACGAGCGGAGCTAAGCGCTGAGATTGCTGCTAAAGAAGCGGCAGTATCTGGTGTACACGTTACTTTTGCCCCTATGGCGGACCTTGTTCGGGACCCGCGTTGGGGAAGAGTGATGGAGTCTACCGGCGAAGATCCTTATTTGAATGGTAGGTTTGCCCGTGCATTTGTACGCGGATTTCAGGGAAATGACTTGACGGGTGATGTAAGTCGTGTGGCGGCTTGCGTTAAGCACTTTGCAGCCTATGGTCTATCCGAAGGCGGACGGGATTATAATACGGTCGATTTATCAGAACGTCAGCTACGGGAATATTACCTGCCAGCCTATCGTGCAGCGCTGGATGAGGGTGCCGAAATGGTTATGACTTCGTTCAACACGATTGACGGGATTCCGATAAGCGGAAACGTTAAGCTGCTTCGTCAGCTGCTGCGTGAGGAATGGGGCTTTGACGGCGTGTTGATCTCAGATTGGGGCGCGGTGAAGGAACTGATCCCGCATGGTGTCGCCGAGGATGAGACTGAAGCAGCACTTAAAGCTATCAAAGCTAGCGTGGATATCGAGATGATGACAGAGTGTTATGTGCACCAATTGCCAGCTCTTGTCGCTGATGGGCAAGTGGATGAAAGCATCATTGATGAAGCCGTACTTCGTATTTTGAAATTGAAGCAAAGACTGGGCTTGTTTGAGAATCCGTTACGTGGGGCAGATATAGAGAAGGAACGCGAGGTGATCTTCTGTGAGGCTCACCGGACAGCAGCGAGAGAATTAGCGGTTAAATCCTGCGTTCTACTGAAGAATGATCAGGTTCTGCCGCTTGCGACAGAGCAGCGGATTGCGCTAATCGGACCGTTTGCTAATAACGGAGATATTCTTGGACCATGGTCCTGGTTGGGTTCAACAGAAGAAGCCAGCCGTCTTGCTCCAGCTCTTGAAGCTCGTGCAGCTGCAGGTAAGGTTACCGTGGCAGCAGGCTCCGGGATTGAGAGCTTTACAGAAGAGCAATGGCTGGAGGCGAAAGCGGCAGCGCTGGAAGCCGATGTGATTGTGCTGGCGCTTGGAGAACATTCGGATATGAGCGGAGAAGCTGGAAGTCGTTCAGATATCCGCTTGCCGGAAGCACAGCGTGAGCTTTTAGAGCGTATGAAGACACTGGGTAAACCTATTGTGGTGGTGTTGTTTAACGGACGCCCAATGGATCTTAGTGGTGTGATTGAGAATGCGGATGCCATTCTGGAAGCCTGGTTCCCAGGAAGCGAGGGCGGTACGGCGATTACCAGTCTACTGTATGGTGACGAGAATCCGTCAGGAAGATTAACGATGTCTTTCCCTGTATCTGTTGGGCAAATTCCGGTCTATTACAATCATTTCAACACTGGACGTCCTCTACATGCACCGGGTGCGGACAAGCGTTATGTCTCACAATATCTGGACATTCCTAATGAGCCGTTTCTGCCATTTGGCTTTGGTCTTAGTTATACGACATTTAGCTACAGTGAACCGATCCTTTCTGGAGTAATAATGACGAAGGATCAGCCTATTAAGGTAACTGTTACGGTGACAAATACGGGCAATGTGCATGGAGAAGAGGTAGTGCAACTCTACATTCGAGACATTTCAGGAGAAGTCGTAAGACCGATGAAGGAACTGAAAGACTTCGTCAAGATCAGCCTCTCCCCGGGAGAAAGCAAGGAAGTGAGCTTTACGCTTACGGAAGAACAGCTTCGTTACTATCATAGCGATTTAAGCTTTAGCAGTGATCCTGGACAATTCAAATTGTTTGTGGGTCCAAATAGCCAAGAGGTTAAAGAACGAGATTTTCGCTTAGCATTAGATTATGTAGAATATAAACGGCACTAGCTGTCGAAATGGAGGAAATACAAGAATATGACTACTACTATGAATTCTAACATCCATTTAAACGCCGGGGACTTATCATTCATTTTTACAAACAGCGGGGACCTGTTCCAAGTTCTTCATGAACGGACAATGATCAATCAATTGTTGCCTAACATTGTGGATGGCTCCTTATCCAATCTATATTTACGCATTCATAGTAATGGAAGCATTCAATCTGTTCCTTTGCTGGGCATTCATTCCTCAAGCACTGTACGTAAGGCTGGAAACCGCTTGGTTTGGGAAGGTACTGCGGAAAATATCGAGTATCAGGTTATTTTTACTCCGACGGCTCAAGGCGCTTGGTTCTGGGACGTGAAGCTTAAAGGGAAAGATGCAGATGTGGATCTCGTGTACGGACAAGATGTGGGCATTGCCGATATCGGTGCTGTTCGCAGTAATGAAGCCTATCTGTCACAGTATATTGACCACGCCGTATTCGAGGATCAGTCAAAGGGATATGTAGTATGTTCCAGACAGAATCAACCGCAAGGTGGCAAATTCCCATATTTGCAGCAAGGTGCAATCACTAAGGCAGCAAGCTTCTCAACAGATGGTTTCCAATTCTTTGGATTGTCTTATAAAGAGACCAATCAACCAGAAAGCCTGAGCCGTGAGCAATTAAGTAATGAAATCTATCAATATGAATTCGCTTATACTGCGCTGCAATCGGAGCGGGTGAAGCTGAGCGGAGAAGCCCGGTTTGTATTTTATGGATTGTTCAAGCAAGATCATCCAGAAGCGATTACCTCGTTAGAATTCACGAATGATGTTGCTGCGGCTTGGGAAACGGTAAAAGAGTTGCCTTTAGTAGCTGAAGCACCGCTCGAACGTTCTTTCTTGACGAAAGAGCTGGGAGCACCACTAGCTGCAAATTCTCTGACGAGTGAAGAGATCGAAGCCTTGTTCCCGGTTCGCTATCAAGAGGAAAAAGAGGGAGACCAGCTTCTGTCTTTCTTCACGGAAAATTATGAGCATGTTGTATTAAAAGAGAAGGAACTTAAGGTAGAGCGTCCTCATGGTCATATTCTAATGAGTGGGGATAATGCCCGACTTAACGATAAGGTAATCACTACGACTTCCTATATGTACGGAATATTTAATTCTCAAATCGTTATTGGCAATACCAATTTCAACAAGCTCATGACCAATGCCAGAAATGCACTTAACATTCCAAAGGCTTCGGGACAAAGAATCTATGTACAGTGGAATGGCGAATATCGCCTCTTGACCATGCCTTCATTGTTCGAAGTTGGTTTCAACTATGCCCGTTGGTATTACAGAACAGATGGCGAATGCTTCATTATTACGAACTACACCACGGCAGATTCTCCGGAGATATTCCTGAATGTACGTACGGAAAGTGGAAAAGCTTATCGTTATTTAGTCACTAATCAAATCACTATGAACGTTAACGAATACGAGCTTCCATATCAATTCAAGCAAGAAGAGGGAACCGTAACCTTCTCGGCTGATAGAAGTGCACTAAGTGCAGGAGAATATCCTGATCTGCAATATAAATTCCAGGTACAGGGAGCGGATTTCACTCTTCAAAATGAAGGTAGACTTGTCTCTCATGCTGACCAGTCTGATGCGCCGCTAGCTATTCTGGAACTGTCGGAGAGCAGTGAATGGACATTGAACATTCAAGGTCTTCTGGATGGTAAGGAGATTCAATCGAGCAGCCGTACAGCTGAAGAGGAGATTTCTGCATACCGCGAGTTCTACAGCGGGGTTATGAATGGTTTCCGCTTGACGTTAGGTGATGGGTCCGAAGGTGAGTTGTTTAAGGTAAATGCTCTAGCTTGGTGGTATACACATAATATGCTTGTCCATTATTCAGTCCCTCACGGATTGGAACAATACGGCGGCGCTGCTTGGGGAACCCGTGACGTGTGTCAGGGGCCAGTGGAATACTTCATGGCTACGCAAAAATACGATCAGGTTCGTGAAATATTGCTGACCCTGTATGCTCATCAATATGAAGATGATGGTAACTGGCCACAGTGGTTCATGTTTGATAAATATACGAAGATTCAGCAAGAGGAGAGCCATGGAGATATTATTGTATGGCCACTCAAAGTGCTTGGAGACTATTTGGCGGTAACGCAAGACTACAGTATTTTGCAAGCGACTGTGCCTTATACTCGCAAGCATAGCTTTGATTTTACAGAGGAAAAAGCGACGCTGCTGGATCATGCACGGAAGGAAGTTGCTTATATTAAGAATCACTTCCTGCATGACACGCATTTGTCTTCTTACGGTGATGGAGACTGGGATGATACACTCCAACCGGCTAATCCACAGCTGAAGCAGTACATGGTTAGCAGCTGGACAGTGGCGCTTACCTATCAGACATTGAATCAGTTCTCAGAAGTGCTTCATAAAGTTGATCCAGCAGGTTCGGAAGAGCTGAAAGCGATGGTGGAGGGAATTCGCGAGGATTTCAACACACATATGCTTCAATCTGAGGTAATTCCAGGCTTCTTGTATATGGAGGACCCAGAGCAAGTGAAGCTTATGGTGCATCCAAGTGATACGGAAACAGGGATCCAATACCGTCTGCTGCCAATGACGCGCAGCATGATCAGTGAGCTGCTGACACCAGAACAAGCCGAAGCCCACTATGAAGTAATCCAAGATAAACTGTTCTGTCCAGATGGCGTTCGTCTGATGAACCGTCCAGCTCAATATGTTGGCGGCGTAAGTACCCATTTCAAACGTGCGGAGCAAGCTTCTAACTTTGGTCGGGAAATTGGACTTCAATATGTACATGCACACATCCGTTATGTAGAAGCTATGGCTAAGCTAGGGAAAACCGATCAGGTCTGGAATGGCCTAGCGGCGATCAATCCGATCGGAATCCGCGACGTGGTGCCAAACGCTGAACTACGTCAGGCTAACTCTTATTTCAGTAGCTCGGATGGTAAATTTAACACCCGTTACGAGGCACAGGAGAATTTCGATAAACTGCGTAATGGTGACGTAGCGGTTAAAGGTGGCTGGAGAATCTATTCAAGCGGTCCTGGGATCTACATGAACCAGTTGATCTCGAATGCACTGGGGATCCGTACGGAAGGCGGAGATTTAATCGTCGATCCAATTCTGCCGGAGTCGCTGGACGGAATGCGTTTTAGCTTTGAATATGCAGGCACTAAGGTAGACTTTATTTATCACCTTACGGGCTCTGATAACAGTCGGATTACTGTTAACGGTACAGAAGTGCAAGCCGAAGGTACGCTTAATCGCTACCGTAGTGGCGGTATCCGTATCAAACGTGAGGACTTTGATCGTCTCTGCGTAGAAGCTGGAAATGTGATAGACATTTATAAGTAAGATAATAAAAGAAGGGCAATCACCGCGATAAGCGTGGTGATTGCCCTTTTTGTACTACATACGGCTCGGTGTCGGTAACCCAAGCACTTCAAGTACATCCCCTAAAGTGTCCTTAAATCTCGAAGTGAGCCAGAGGCGAAAGGCGATGGTGACCTCTTCACCTTTTAAAATCGGACATATAGAATAGAAGTTATTGAAAAGTGTAGCTAAGGTATGCGCGTACGTGCAGAGTATATTCGGCGTTAACTCTATGCTGGCAGAATACAATGTCTCTTGCCAGACGCTAAGCTGTCTCAGCAAAGCGAGCTCTGCCTTTTCCATTTCGATGGGGCATTGAAGTTCTGAGCTATCTGTGCTGAACGGGATTGTAGATTTGCTCAAAACACTGCTGGCACGGGCATAGGTGTACATCAGATAAACCCCGGTGTTACCGGATATTTCGGTAGCCTGTTTGAAATCAAACACGATTTCCGTTCCCAGGTTAAACCGCAGCAGATAATAACGAATAGCAGCAGCTGCAATGATGTGGCTGGAAAGACCCTCTTTATCGGAGCGCGAATGTTCTATGTTCTGTTCCATAAGCTTTACTAAATCGCTCACCTTAACGCCGATTCCTTGGCGCCCGGACATGGCATAAGAAGATTTCCCTTCTGAAACATCTATCCCCAGCTCAGCAGCAGAGGCCGGACTAAGAGAAACAACGCCATAACTTACATGATGGAGCTTCTCAGCCTGCTCGTTATATCCTAGTGCTCCTAAAGCCTGCTTAACCATTTGTTGCGGATATTCCTGTCTATAATCGATCACGTTAATAACACGGTCGGCATGTCCATAAGGCTCAGGGGTTCCAGTTAATCCTGTGGTCCATAAACCAGACGAGAATTCACTGTAGGTGAAATCTTTGGATAGTAGACCGAATTTCCAGAGATGATAAGCAATGTCTTTGGCTGTGTACGTCAAAATCCCATTCGAACGCACAAGCACCTTATCCATCTGATGATCCTCTGAATCCGCTCCACTGCTAACCTCTGTCCCTTGTTTTAGCACCCAGCAGCCCGCAAGCTTGCCTTCAGTCTCCTGTACAAAAACTGCCGTTTGCTTCAATAGCTTAGATGCGGCTGTCCAGAAGCCCTCTTTTAAAATATTGCTCTCCCACACCAGCAGGTCATAGTGAATACCAAAACGCTTCATTTCCGATACATGTTCTCTCACAATACGTTCAGCGACTAGATTGCCCAGCCACGCCTCATTACCATCACCCTGTTCAAGGGCATGCAGCATATCCGTGCGCTTGTGAGTGATCTCTGGATTCCGTGCATATTCTTTGTTCACTTTGGCATATAGATCCCAGCAATAATCACCGAAACGTTGATGTTCCCCTTCTAAAGGTACATTTAATAAACCAACGACTGTATCAGCCAGCTGGTTGCCCAGATCATCCACGTAGTTATGGACCTCTACGTTATGTCCGGTTCTTTTCATTATTCTGACCAGCGCATCGCCGATGCAAGCATTTCTCAGATGACCTACATGAGCAGCTTTATTTGGATTGATTGAAGTGTGTTCTATGATGACCTTCTCCCCCGTGCTGTCAGGCAGATTAAAGGAATGTTTAGCCCACACCTGCCAATTCATATACAAATTAATAAATCCAGGAGCAGCTACTTCGACTTTTTGTAAAAGACCCGTGTAACTCTCATGTAATTTAATTTCTGCTTTTACTAACTCTGCTATGACGAGAGGGGATTTACGCAGGAGTTTGGCTAGCTGCATAGCAATATTGCAGGAATAATCACCATGCTCTAGATTAGCTGGCTGTTCGATCAGAATTGCAACATCGTTTGGGTAGGCAACTTCTAAGGTGTGGAATACTTTTTTTACACTTTGTTCAATACTGTGTTTGATGATTTGACTTAACATTTTATACCCTCCTTTAAAAATACAAAAAAGCCCTCGTCTCAAAAGAGACGAGGGCTTTAGCGCTCGCGGTACCACTCTCGTTGCTAAACAGATGTTTAGCCACCTTACAGGATAACGGTCTTCAGCCGGGACTTCCTACTTAGGTTCTGAAGTCCATCTCACGGGTGCGCTTCATTAGGTGATCTGTACCGGCTTGCACTTACCCGGCTCGCTGTGGACTAGAACACGTTAACTACTCTCCCGCTCATCGATGCTTGAATAATTTTTATCAGTATAACGAATATTTCGAAAAAAGCAATAGGGTGTTACTCATTAAAGTCTAGAAGATGCTTGAGTTTTAGATTGTCCGATTAGTAGATTATTAATTCAAAGAATAGAAGGTTGTCTTTTTTTT
>NZ_CDRJTB010000039.1:0-58645 GCF_976954365.1 Paenibacillus sp. Marseille-Q9583 | reverse complement strand
ATTATGGATGTGTCCAGCAGGAAAGAACCATTTCGCTATGTAATGAACCAGCCGCTTGAATGCTGGATTGAAGTTCCAATAAGTAGTAGCGGTCCGGGTGCCGGAAAGCTAACAGAAGCTGTGTTGCTCGATCTTAGCCGATCTGGCTGCAAAGTGCGCACCCCTCTGAATCTTCGATTCACGGCGGGCGATACAAAGCTAGTGATTCATCTTCAATTAAACGAAGAAAAGCTTCAACTCGTGGGCAGCGTCCGTTGGGGCTGGATGTTCGGACTCGGCCAATACCAATATGGAGTTAAACTTAAATTGAACGAGGACGAAGAAGAACAGCTACATAGAGAACTCGATATATGGACAGCCTCTCTAAATGTAGAGGGCCTGTAGAATTCTACATAACAGATGCCCTTCTCATGGAAAGGCGTCTTTTTTTTTTGCATAAAAACGAAGACAAAGCTAATCGCTCTGCCTCCGTTCTAAAAAACGTTATTTCACCGTGTACCTAGGACTCCACTCTTTTTTTAACGAGCTTAACAATAGCAAATACTAGAATCGTAATAATCACAGCTTCGAACAGGGTAGGAAGTAAGCCAAGAACATACTGAGAGATCTCAATATCATTTAATTTAGCAGCCTCATCCGTCACTTCAAATCGAAAAGCTCTTTCCAAAGTGATATTTTTATGATCGAACATCGATGCTTCTAATAAAGAAATTACATACTGTATTACAAAAAAAACGGCTATCCCAATCCATACTCTTCCTTTTACTCTCACACTCATTGCAACGGTCATGGAGAACATCACGAGCAATATAGAGTAGGCGGAAGTCCAAAAAACTATTAGCACTGTATATGCGGAAATCTGCCAAAATTTTTCCGGTAAAAACGAAGTTGAAAACATCATAATATCTACTGCTAAATGAATATAAGCGACTAGAAATAAACCGAGTAACGACCCTAGAAACAGCATTACCGGTGAGAGAACGGTATACAGGACTGGTACTGGAACAAGCCTCCGATTGTATAATCTCAGGTTCTGACCGAAGGTTCGCAGGCTAAAAAAGAGAAGTACTACACCTGCTACGGCATAGGAAGTGACGTTCAGCATGAACATGTCTTGATCTGAATGAACAGTAAATCCTATCACAAACTGCACAAGAATGGTGATTACAAAAACAGCAAGAAACTTATCCCTATCTCGCCTAAAATCATACTTCACTAGCTTTAGCATTCTGCGTACACCTCTCTGAACAGTTCGTCTATACTTTTACCTTGGCGCAGCCGGATATCTTCTACCGCCGTATGCATCACAATTTCTCCCTCTTTTATAAAAATCACATCATCAAAGATCCGCTCGATATCCGATACTAAATGAGTAGAAAGGAGAATGGTGCTGTCCTCTTCATAAAACTCTACTAACGCGTTAAGAATTTTAGTTCTAGCTACTGGATCAACACCACCGATTGGCTCATCCAGTAAATACAAGCTAGCTCGGCGTGATAAAGCAAGTGTAAGCTGTAGACGTTCATTCATCCCTTTGGACAAATCCTTCACCTTATCTTGAGCTCTTAGTTTCATAAACTCCAACATTCGAGAAGCCTTAGTCTGATCAAAATCCGGATAGAAATCACTTTGGAACTTTAGAGCATCCTTAACATTCATCCAGGATTCTGTAAGCGGCTTATCGGGCATAAATGACACTACTGCTTTACTATCTATGCCTACAGCCCCTCCAATAATGGATACACGACCGGAAGTAGGCTGTGTCAGCCCGGCGATGATTTTCATAAGTGTACTTTTACCGCTGCCGTTACTGCCCAGCAGTCCCGTGATTTTACCCGCACTCAGATTAAAGGATACTCCGCGGAGGGCGTGCTTGGATCTATATTTTTTTGTAACGTCATGAACCTCAAGTATATTTTCCAACTTGCTTCCCCCCCTATTCTCCATCCTTGTTTCGGATACTCTCTGCTACTGCCGCTAAAATATCTTCACCTTGAAAACCAAGGTCCTGCATGCCACGAATGAAACGATCTAGTACATCTTTTGCCATTTCTTTTTTGATGGTCAAAATAGTACCTTCATTACTAGTGACGTATCTTCCCATTCCACGCCGGGTCTCCACGATTTCTTCACGCTCCAGTTCCTGAAAGGTTCTTTGTACTGTATTCGGATTAATCTGCAGTTCATTGGCAAGCTCTCGTACCGAGAGAATTTTATCTCCTGGTTTTAACTTACCTGTGACGATTTCTCCTTTAATGAAATTCATGATCTGAATATAAATCGGCAGGTT
This sequence comes from Paenibacillus sp. Marseille-Q9583, assembly GCF_976954365.1. Taxonomy (NCBI): domain Bacteria; kingdom Bacillati; phylum Bacillota; class Bacilli; order Caryophanales; family Paenibacillaceae; genus Paenibacillus; species Paenibacillus sp. Marseille-Q9583. Next base: position 56,355 of record NZ_CDRJTB010000039.1, on the reverse strand, counting down.
GTTATCGAATTCGATTGTCATGATTAAGCAACATCCCTTCGTCTAAAGACGGAGAAGCCTATGAGTAGAAAGACAGCTGTGTATAGAAGTAGCATTACTATGGAAAAGGTCAGCGTCATTCCAGGCATAGGAGCTCCTCCACCTTCATAAGCAGCTAAATTTAGGTTGGGGAATAATACATATTTATAAAATTCACGAAAAATAACCAATTTGTCTATCATCAGCATAAACATTGTAGCACCAATTGTAACACCCGTAGATGTTGTCAAAATCCCGATCATAAAAGCAAGTGTTGTATATACAACTGTACTAACTGAGTTATACATTAAACTGGTTAACATCTCACGAATACCAGCCTCACCACCACTCAAGCCAAACCACAAAGCGCCTGATGCAAAAACCGCCAACATGCCGACAACTGCCACTGAGAACGCGTAAATCAATACAACAGCATATTTGGACGCAAGTATTGCTGTACGACTTCTCGCACGGATTAGAAGGAATTTGATAGTGCCCTGACTATATTCTTTTGAGACAATACCCGCTGTTCCGATAATTGCAAGAATGGTAATCACTTGCCCAATCCCTTGGGAAATCAGCATCATTGCTGAAAAATCATAAGCCGATCCAAACATATCAGGTGAGACAGAATGAACAATGTAACCTAACAGCAGAGATAATAAAATTAATATCAGGTAAGGCACAAAAAACGTGCGTTTCTTCGAGAGCTTGAGCCATTCATTAACCACCAAATTATTAAAACTACGCAATGCGGTTCCCTCCAGTCCATTTCAAGAAATCTTCTTCTAAGCTTTGTTTATTCTCTGTAATCCGGAAAATACCTACCCCTTTATCACTAAAAGCAGACACTAGCTCTGGCACTCTGCTGTCATGCAGACTTACCGTCACCTCAGAACGAGCACTGTCCATAGTTAATAGTTCTGCGTATTCTAACCTCCCCAAGAGGATTATTGCGGATTCAACTGAGGCTACGCGAATCGTTAGCTTTACTTCTGCAGTTGCTTCCTGATCCCCTCCGATCGCTGTAACGGTCACCAATTTGCCGTTCTGAATCACGATGGCCCGGTGACAAATTTGTTCAATTTCAGTCAGTAAGTGACTGGATATTAGAATTGAAATCCCTTCAACCTCAGCAATCCTACGCATATAATCACGCATTTCTCGTATACCTGCTGGGTCAAGACCGTTCGTAGGTTCATCTAGAATCAATAACTTTGGTCGGTTCAGTAACGCCTGAGCAATCCCAAGACGTTGACGCATACCGAGCGAATAGGCCTTCACTTTCTTGTTCATTGCTTCCTGAAGTCCAACCAATTCCACAACCTCATCAATTCTGCCAGCCTCAATATTATCTGTCATTCTCTGGTATTGTTTTAAATTATCAAGCCCTGTCATATACGGATAGAACTCTGGATTTTCAATAATCGCTCCAATATGTCCGATAGCTTTATTAAAATCATTCTTCACACTGTGTCCTTGAACGATCACATCGCCTTCGCTCATCCGTATTAGCCCCGTCATCATCCGAATCGTTGTTGTCTTACCTGCACCATTGGGTCCCAATAGCCCAACAATTTCTCCCTTACGGATATCAAATGTCAGCTTATCCACAATGGATTTTCCTTTAATGATCTTGCTTACCCCATTCATTTGCAGCACGATTGAATCCTGCATCTGTTCGTTATTTTCTGAATTCATAATAATCCTCCCTGCCATCTTCTTATTATTGATGATTCATTTTAATGTGTCGGTGTTATAGTTGAATAGTACACTAATGCAATGTTGATGTAAAGCCCAAAATTATGAATTTCCAAAAAGAAGGGCTTTCTATTAGACTATCTGCCAAACCAAAAATTGAAATGAACATAGATTAGATAGCAAAGGAGGAATGGCAAATGAAAAAAGAAGTTCATGTATCTCAGACTTTCCCACGTTTGACCGTGTACGATGAAGAAAACTTTAGGGGTAGCAGTAGAATCTTTACTGGTAACCTTGGCATTCGTAATACGGATAGGATTTTAGATGGCATTGAGAGTCTTCGTTTCTTCTCTACTAGCAGCAATGCAACATTGGTATTGTTCACTAGAACCCGGTTTAGAGGAAACTTCCGCGTGCTCCGTGGAAATCGCAGTATCCGTGATTTGGACGACTTTATATCCGGTAATGATGTGGAATCCATTATTTCAACTAATCAACGATTAACTCTCGAACAGATTCGCAATATCCGCAGCAGCGGCACTTTGCCTGCGGGATATCGCTTGATCTAACATTTCCATTCAACAAGAAAGGAGCAATCTGGAGCAAGAGCCCAGGTTACTCCTTTTAATAGATTAATCCCCTAAAGGGTAATATACATAAATGCCACAATTGAGGTAGAGTTATTATAAGATCAGAATGTAAAAGTCTACAGTAAGATGCCAGAGAAATCATTCTCATTTAACTGATGCTACAAACATAGGGATAGAAAAAGGCCAAGCCATCCTTCGCAAAGCAGCCGGAAATCCTGATAAGCTCAAGTCTGGGGATTGCAGTCTTAAACTGAATATCCAGTCTTCATACACACCAAAAAAAAGCCCGCGCTTGTCGGGCTTTATGACATTCAAATCAAACTTTACGGTGCTACAAAGAAGAATAACTGATTGTCCGCTCCGGTATAAGACCACTGCTGGATTTTAGTACCGTTCATGGTTGAAGTGCCTGGAATATCCAGCACTTTGCCGCTATTCTTATTCACAATCTTATAATAGCCTCCACCTGCAGCTTCAAGCTTCCACTGCTGATTATTTCCTCCCGTACCGGTAAGCGCCCACTGCTGAACGCCCGCACCGTCCGTGGTGGAGCCGTTTATCACATCCAAGGCTTTGCCGCTGGCTGCGTTAACGATGTTGACATACCCACTTCCTGCATCGCGGATCGTCCACCGCTGGTTATTTCCGCCTGTATACTCCCATTGCTGGACAAGAGCTCCATCCGCCGTAGAAACGTCAGTCACATCCAGGGACATTTCACTTGCTTTGCTCAAGATCTTATAGGTGCCGCCGGTCACCGGTGCCGAGGTGGACGACCATTTGAACGTGATCGCGCCTCCGGCAGGAACCATGTACGTGAATGACTGCGAATTCCACTGAATCTTGACGGTCTTAGCGCTGGAGAGCCGGTTGGACAGCACAAGAGCAATGGTGCCGTCCGGATTTTTATAGGCTACGTCCTCCATGCTGTCCTGAAACGTGTTCGAATCAATGCGGGACGCATTCAGGTCGACAAATTTGCTGCTGTGCCCCAGACCGTAAAACTGCGGGTTGTAGGTCACTGAGTCCATAGTGTCAGAGCGGATGGTCAGCAAGCCGCGGTTGGCAGCATCAATTCCGGCGAGCGCGGGGCCGCCATTCTGATCCAGCGCAACATTCCACATGATATAGGACTTCGCCCAGTTTCTGGGAAATCGGATCGTATGCATCATCAGATCCTGGAACATTCCCATGTTCGTGCCGCCGCCAATCCACGTTCCGCTGCCGCCTTCCGTGAACCAGATCCGTTTGGCCGGATACTCGTTATGCAGCGTAGTCAGATTGGAATGGCTGAGGGCCGAATAATAATGAAAAGCACTGCCCTGCGTATAGGCAGATGCGCTGGATCCCAGCACCGACGAGGCATAGCTGATATCGTCATAGTTGTGGTCATAGGCCATAATTTGAGTGTTAAGTCCGTTCTGTGCCAGCTTCGGACCCAGCACATTGATCAGATTGATTTGTTCACTGGCAGACATTTGCAATCCGGGATAGTGTGGGGCAAATTTCGGTTCATTCTGCAGGGAGAGGGCATAGACCGGTGTTCCAAGTGCGGCATACTGCTGCAGATATTTCACCAGATAATTAGCATAGGCATCATAGCTATCGGTACGCAGTGTGCCGCCCGTGTCGCCGTAGAGGCTTTTTTGCGTCTTCATCCAGGCTGGCGGACTCCACGGGGCGGCAAACAGCTTGATCCGGCCCGGATTAACGTTGTAGGCCTGATTAAGCATAGGGCGGATATAGGCATCTTCCCGCCAGAGCGAAAAAGCGCTCAGGTTCATATCATCACTGTTCCCGCTCGTATCATCATAGGTCCACATCTCCCAGTTGAAGTCACTCGCGCCGATCGGCTGGCGGAGGGCGCTGATGTTGATGCCGCTGGCGTTGAACAGCTGATTCATGACCTCAGTTCTTTTGGCTGTAGACAGCTTGTTTTGCAGCAGCCAGCTGGATGAATCTGTGAGTGAAGCTCCAAAACCGTCCATCGTCTGATAGGTGCTTCCTTCATTGACAGTAATCGTATAGTCTGCACCTGCGCTGGACGCAGAGAACTTGACATCCGATTGTCTTGCCAACCAAGTATTTGTGTTGGGGTTGGACAGCCATATTTGTACGGTTTCCCCTGCAGCCTGTGCCTGTTGCGGTGCGGACACCGCCCCCATGGGCACGCTAATGGCTAGAACAGTTGCCAGAGTCAGCATTTTTTTGATTGCCATAACAGTTCACTCTCCCTGAATAATATGAACTTCTCAAAATGCCCTTATAGTGTTAATAGCAAATGTGACGACAACGTGGGATTAGTCCAGTACAGCCACCCAGCAATAGGTCCCGGCTATCCCCGCTGGCAGAGACGTGAACTGCCAGCCTTCGTAGAGCAGTCGGAAGTCCTGATCACGGTGGTCAGTACAGTTGACCACTACCGCCATGAACCCGCCATCCGGCTTGCGGATGACGATAGGGGTCACGCTGTCCATACCTCCGCTGCTGGCGATTATTACCGCGCCTCACCGGACTTCGACTCGGTCCAGAGCAGATCCCGTAATCTGCTGCTTTGCCACATTCCCCTTTCTTTTCTGAATAGGAACTGGAACAGCAGCGAAATTGCCTCCGCCGCTGTTCCTCATAATTTCAAGTTCTATTTAATTCCTTTTTCGTCAAAAAACTGATTCGATTGTTCCTTCACATAAGTCAGGAGTTTTTCGATACCGGCACTTTTCAGCTTGTCGCGGTAGGTCTTGAGTGCAGCGTCCACATCAGGTATCAGCCCGAGCATCAGCGGCTTGCCGTATTGCTCAAACACTTGGTTGACCGCTGCAAGCTCGGTTTTAACCGGATCATAATCCATATAAATCGGTCCGAAAATATCCGGTTTGCTGATCGGCTTGAATTCCTCCTTCAGCTTATCGAGGCCATCCCAGCCTCCTTCTTCTTTCAGCATGTTGGGCTCATAGCGCCAGCCCCAGCTTGCGATATCGAAACGCGGCGTCACATTGAGATCGACACCCGGTGCCGGAATGACAATCGTTTTGGCGTCCTTGCCCTTGGCCCAGTGCTTGCCTTCGATCCCATAGGTCATCAGATCAAAGTAAACAGGATCGTTGCGAAGCTTATCGAGCACCATCAGCGTGCGCTCCGGATTCTCCGAGCTCTTCGGAACAGCCATCGCGTTCGAGCTTGGCAGCGTCGGAAGTACATAATTGTGGAACCGGGTGAATGGGAAGTAGCTGATTTCCATATTCAGTTTTTTCGACTTCACCTCATTAATAAAGCCTCCGGCGCTGGACGGGTTGCGCCAGTAGATCGCTCCTTGTCCGGTCTTGATGAAATCGCCGGCTTCTTGCTTCGAGGACAGCGAGTTTTTGTTCCAGTAGCCCTTGTCTGCCCACTCCTTCATCTTCTTGACCCAAGCTTCGTACTTGTCAGTAAACGGTACGATTTGAATGTCCCGCGGAGTATCGTAAGAAGTGGCCGCGATCACCTCACTTCCGCCAATCATCTGGAAATCATTCCAGTATTGGGATAGGAATTTCACGTTATCATAGACCAAGCCATTGATCGGGGTAACATGCTTCTTCGTCTTCACGGCATCCATGTAAGCCTCAATCGAATTCAGGTCGGTGAACTCCGGCAGGCCTAATTCCTTGCGCCAGTCCTCCCGGTAGACGTAGCCGGCTGGAGTGTATTCCGGAACCGTATTCGGCACCGCGTAAATACCACCGCCGACCGTGACGGAGCCCCAGTCATCCTTCGGCACATTGCCCCAAGTTTCCGGTGCATATTCAGGGAGCAGATTCGTCAGATCCAGGAACGCACCCTGCTTGGACAGCTTGTAGAAATCTGCCCAGCTGGATGCGAAGATCATGTCGATCTTCTCACCGGAGGTTAGCAGCAGATTATATTTAGTCTGCCAGTCGTTCCAGGTGGTAAACTTGAGATCGACCGTAGTGTTCAGGTCTTTTTCCAGCATTTTGTTCCATTCGGCTAACACCTTGTCCATATCCTTATGCGTATCGCCGACCAAATACCAGGTCAGCTTTACCTTTTTGAGCGGTTCCTTCGACGATGTGGCCTCACTTGCCGCTGGACTGGCATTGCCTCCGGACGTAGCCGGATTGTTCTTTTCCGACGCACCGTTATTCGATCCGCCGCAGCCTGCCAGCAACGATGCCAACATGGAGAGCGAGACGAGCAGTGTCCATCTTTTTTTGATTTTTCCCAACTTCATTCCTCCTCAATTAATGTGCTAAGTGCTTCGACTGTCTGACCTTGCCCTTTATTACTTATAAAAAAATACTATGTTAGCCGGCAAGCCGGTTCTAACCTTTGACCGCTCCAACAGTAAGCCCTTTCACGAAGTAGCGTTGGACGAAAGGATACAGTAGGATAATTGGCCCTGTCGCCACCACAGCAACGGCCATTTTGAGTGTTTCCGTCGGCGGTACGACATTAGCGGCCAGGTAGGCCCCGTTATTCGTCTGCAGCACCGCTGCACTGGACAGGATTTTATAGAGCAGGAATTGCAGCGGATATTTACTATCCGATGTAATGAACATATTGGCATTGAACCAGTCGTTCCAGTAGCCGAGTGCGAGAAACAGCCCGATTGTGGCGAGTCCAGGCGTCGACAGCGGCAGAATCAGCCTCTGGTAGATCTTGAAATCACCGGCGCCATCAATTTTGGCGGACTCTACAATGGATTCAGGGATCGACTTCATGAAGCTGCGCATCAGGATAATGTTCCAGGCACTCAGCAGAGGAGGCAGAATCAGCGCCCAATAGCTATCTTTGAGTCCCAAATTTTTGGTCATGAGAATATACCAGGGAATTAGGCCACCGCTGAACAAAGTCGTGAAGTAAATAAAGAACGAAATGCCGTTACGCATGGCGAAATCCTTGCGGGAGAGGACATATCCGGCCATCGAGGTCAGGAAAATGCCCAGCAGCGAGCCGGCGATCGTCACACCGATCGTTACACCGTAAGCCCGGTAAATTTGCTCCGGCGTACTGAATACGGACTTATAAGCCTCGAACGAGACCGTGTTCGGGAATAATTGAAAGCCTTTTGAGATAATCTCCAGCTCATCGGTAAAAGAACCGGCGACGATCAGCCAGAAGGGGATGAGACAGATCAGGGAAACGAATGTCAACAGTGTGTAGCCGATGATATTAAAAACGATGGTTTCCTTATCCTGCTTGATCCGGCTGCCCTTGAAGGCATCCGCTTTGGCCAGTTGATTGACTTGAGTACTCAAGCGTATACCTCCTTTCTAAAACAAGGAGTAGTCCTTGTTCGTCTTACGAATGATGAAATTGACGATCATGATCAAGGCAAAGCCGAAAAAGGATTGATACAGGCCGGCTGCCGTACCCATCCCGATGTCAAAATTGACCGTCAGGGAACGAAACACATACGTGTCGATAATGTCTGTGGCATCATACAGCATACCGTTGCTGCCGATAATCTGATAGAACAGATCGAATTGCCCCTTCATAATGGTGCCAAGGCTGAACAGAATCAGCAGGATGAAGGTAGGCTTCAGCAACGGCAGGGTGATATTGCGGATTTGCTGAAAAATAGTCGCCCCGTCGATTTTCGCCGCCTCATAATATTCATCGCTGATCGCCATAATGGCTGCCAAATAAATGACAGTGCCGTAGCCGAGCCCTTTCCAGATATTAAAGAACACAATAATGAACTTCCAAGGCGCCGTATGTAGGTAGAAATCATAGGGATGAAGTCCAATCTGCTTAAGTACGCTGTTGACTACCCCGAGGTCAGAGAACAGGTTGTAGACGAACGCGCCTACCAGCACCCAGGACAGAAAATAGGGAAGAAACATCAGCGATTGGGCCGTCTTCTTAAACAGCTTGCCGGACAGCTGAGCAAGGAATACGGCACAAATAATCTGCATGATATTGCCCAGTAAAATGAACGCCAGATTATACAGTACGGTATTCTTGGTCAGATTCCACAGTACTCCTGTCTTAAACAGGAAATTGAAATTCTCCATCCCGACAAACTGGCTTCCAAACAGCCCCCCGTCAAAATCAAACTTCGTAAAGGCGTAATACACGCCAATCATCGGGATGTAACTAAACACAATGAAAAAGACAATTGTTGGTGCAATCATCAGCAGTAGCGTCTTGCTCTGACGCAGTTCCCGGATGATCCCGCCCTTTCCGGACATCGAATCAGCCTCCTTCTCCTTCTATTTGAAAAATTCCGCCGGTACTTCCGGCTCAAGGTCAATACTAGGAGACAGCCTCTTTCCGGGCAACTTACCATATGCGATATGACTCACTTTTTGCTTAAAAAGCAGACTAATTTTTTCCGAACTGACTGCTTATTTGCTACCTCTGTACGTTAAAAAAGGCGATCCTGCGCAATTTTATCGCCATGGGTCGCCTTCTCTTCTAATCTGCTGCAATGCCTGCTTCTTCGCCGTTATCATCTGTTCGCCCCCGGCCCGTTCTGCGGTATTCCGCAGGCGTTACACCGTTGTACTTCTTGAACGCTTTAAAAAAGTACGGGCTATTCGAGAAGCCGGCGCGTTCTGCGATTTCTCCGACGGGAGCATCCGTATGCAGCAGCAGCTCGCGCACTCTGCTCATCCGCATTTCCTGGATATAACCTAGTATCGTCTGCAGCGTATGCTGTTTGAACACGCGCCCGATATAGGTGGCGGACATGCCAAGCTCCTCTGCCAGCATGTCCAGAGACAGATTCGGATCGGCATAACGTTCATCGAGAATTTTTTTGATCCGGCACGGTAATTCATCCTGCCGGCTCTTCTTCCGTTCATTCATCTGATTCTCCAACTGATCAAATAGGGACATACAACGTTCAATGAACTGCTCCATCGTCTCAGTCCGGGAGTGCGGCATATACAGCTGCAGATTAATGAACTCCCAGTCCTCGTTCGACAGTGAATGTGACCGGATAATCCGCAGCGCGTTCTGCAGCGCAAAGGTCAGATGTGAAACAGCAAACTGGTAGGAAATATAGGTATAAGCAGCTGTATCTACAATGATCTCGCGGAACAGCTGCCTTACATCAGCTATCCGCCCCAGCATTAGCTCATCAATCATCTGCTTCTCTTTATGCAGTGGATATTCATAACGTTTGGTCTTGTTCTGTTCCACTTCCTCGGCTTCGATATGGCTGCCGGCTCCGCTGAACACCCAGCTGTATGAGGCTTCCACCGCCTGCTGATACAAGGCGTGCACCGCTTCAATACTCGGGCCACTCAGGCTCGAGGAAACAGTGACTGACAGCTTTAAATATTCGCTGACTGCCGTCTGAATCCAGGAAGCAGACTCCTTGCACCGCTCCCGGTCACCTTCAGCATCGCCGGACATCTGAAGAAGCACCGCCGCCTGTTCATCCCCGATATCCACCGCGGTGGCGGGAATGCCAGCGGCGGCGAACAGCTCTTGGACAATGTTGAGCACTCCATAGATCAGCAGCTTGCGGTCCTCCGCTTTGTATCGGTTCACGAATAGCAGGTGATCGTCTACCATGATCAGCAGGACACGGACAGGCCGTAAAGGATCCAGTGGAATGCTGTATCGTTCAAATCGGTCGGATGCATGCCGGGCGTTCATCTGGGTATATCCCTTCAACAGGCTGCGGAGATAATCCATGCGCATGGCCTGGACACTCTCCCGCTGCTCTGTCTCCAGCTTACCTAACCGGGAGAGCTTGTGGTTCAGCCCGCTAAAAATCCGACGGGACAGCAGAGAAGACAGCACAAGTCCGGCGAGCAGGATGCCTCCGGCAACGATCATTGTCTTGATCCGCATACTGTCGATATTCTGGCTGATTACTGAATAAGGCACAATGCGTATATACCTCCAGCCTAGATAATCAGACCTGCTGTAGGTGATCAGAGATTTGACATGATCGACCTCAGCAGCAAAATACCCGGAACCCTCCGGATCTCGCAATATCCGGTCTATATACGTCGTGCCCTTAAGGCTACTCAGCATCGGCGTCTTCCAGCTGTTCGTGACAAGTGTGCCGTTTTCGTCGATCAGAAAGGTATTCGTCGGATCATTCGTCAAAGAACCGTCGATATGCTTATGCAGCTGCGTCTCCTTGATGTTGACGACGACCGCATTCTTCCGCGACTTCTTGCTGAGCGTGTCATATAGCAAAAAAGTATACGTATCGCGTTCCCGCTCTGCGATATTTCCGACGAGCCCATCGATCCTCAACTTGCGAGGAATCGGCATTAGCGTGTTGTAATCGTTTACATGCTGGAGCATGTTGCGCAGCTCCTGATCGTAAAATTCCGGCTCGCTGAACACAGAAGGTACATTCATATCAGAAGTGACATAGAAGGTGCGTGCCTCGGCATTGTAAACATAGATAGACTCGATAAATGGCGAGGTTTCACGGTAATTGGTCAGCTGCCGGATGGAAACGGCGATGTCCAGCGCACTGACGTCGGGAAAATTAAGCAGATTGGCGACATTCTGATCGCTGTAAATCTGCTTGGCGAACGTGGCGGCGGTCACAGCCATCACGGAGGCTTCCTGAGTCGTCTGCGCCAGACTATCCATCGTCTGATCATAGGATTGGCGGAGCGCAATTTTCTCAAAATTCATATAAAGGATGATGGACAGGATGGAAATTGTCAGAAAAATCGTGACTACCATTACGGAAAAAAACTTCCCGAAGTAGCGTTCTACCTTTCTATGCGGCATTTTCATGCATGATTCCCCCACCAAAGGATAGTGTCATTCCAGCCCCGTAGGTGGGCATTCATTTCAAATCAGCTCCTTTTTGCGAAGAACCTTTGACAATCAGCCTAGAATCGATCATAAAATTACTTTGACCCTGTTGGAGATTCCCGTTGATCTGATCGATAACCTTGTCCGCCAGCAGCGCCCCCAACTCGTACAACGGCTGTTCGACTGAGCTGATCTTAGGCGATACATAGTTTGTAATCCGGATATTGTCGACACCCACCACCGCCATGCGGTCTGGAATCGCAATGCCATACTCAGAGCAGGCTTTGTACACACCTAATGCCATCTCGTCATTGGCGGCAAAAACCGCTGTAAAATCGCCGCTTTCTTCCCATAACCGACAGAAAGCTGCATATCCTCCTTCTTCGGAGAATTCTCCTTTCTCAACCAGAGTTGACAGAAAAGGAAGTCCCGCCGCAGCCAGTCCCTCCTTGAACCCTTGCAGCCGCTCGATGCTGTCGAGCGCCTCCTCGTAGCCGTTCAAAAAAGCAATCTTCCGGTGCCCGTTCGCCGCCAGATGAGTGACAACATCACGGCCGATTTTCCAGTTATCCGTAGTGGTACAGGGAATATTAGGATGTCCAAGCCGGCGTCCGATAACTCCAATCGTGTACCCTTCACCAGCGAAGGCCGCGATCTCTTCGTCGCTCAGCATCGGCGCCACCAGGATAATGCCGTCTACTGTCCGGTTCTGAAGCAACGACAAATACTCCAGTTCCTTCTCCTTCTCATTTTGCGAGTTGCAGATGAGAATTTTGTAATTCATTGCGTTCGCCCTTTGTTCAATTCCCTTGATAATCTCGGCATGATAGGATATCCCGATATCGAGTACGACGACACCCAGAGTCATGGTCTTCCTGGATCGGAGTTGCTTGCCCATGGCGTTCGGTGTATAGTTCAATTCCTGAATGGCCTTCAATACCTTACTTTGCGTTTCCTTAGTTACTAGCGGACTGTCATTCAATACGCGTGATACCGTCGCGGGTGAGACATTGGCAATCCGGGCAACATCGATAATTTTGCTATTCTTCATCAGATCACATACTTTCGAGGGTTAATAAATCCATTATAACTATCAATGAAATCGATTTCAACATCCTTTCGACCTCTGCCTCAGATCCACATATTTTCTCAACAAACATTGCTAGCCTACATTTCTTTAAGGTTTCAGGCAAAGCAAATCAGGCACCGCCTAAGCTATGCCTGATCTCTGCTCTTCCTTTCGTTTGATAATCGGGCCGGCTCCGGCAAAAACGTTCACCGAAACGACCCGCCAATTCAACTAGTACATTATTCCGTACAACCGGTAAAGCGTAACAGCAGCTTCCGCCCTGTTGATCGGCGAAACGGGCTGCAAATAACCGTTATAGCCCTGGAACAAACCGGATGAAACCGCACGGGCCACACTTTCCCTGGCATAAGAGGATACCTGCGAAGCATCCCTGAATTCCGCCAATGCCTCCCCTCTGACCACAGAGCGTTCCCTGCCTGCCGCAAGCATGGCACTGTCCAGCATCATCATCATTTCCTGACGGGTTACCGGCTGCTCCGGCCGGAACTCACCACTGCCCGAACCGCGAACAATGCCCAGCGTCCGTGCAGCATTCACATCTTCATAGTAATAAGCAGCCTGCGCTATATCCGTAAAGGAATGGGTGGCTTGCGCCTGCAGATCAAACAGCCGCATAATCATGACCACCGCATCCGCGCGGGTAACAGTTTGCGCAGGCGAATACGAATGTTGCGAAACTCCCTGGATGGCGCCCTTAGAGGCAAGAGCTTCCACCGCTGCCTGCGCCCAGCCGTAGCGGCCCAGATCGCCGAAATTCTTGGCTACAGAGACAACTACATAACGGCTGAAGTGATGTGTGGTGAATAGCATCTCACCACCTACGCTGTCATATCGTCCGCTGACTACCGGCTGTCCCTTTCCGTCTTTACCGATCTGCCAGAACGTCAGCTGAGACGGGTTGAGCGCTTCAGCGGAGGAAAGCTGGTAAGGCGTGCGGAACGTAACCGTCGCTAGATTGTTCTGCCAGTTGACAGGATTTCCATCCACAGTAGCGCTCAGTTCGACAGCCGGACGGCTGCCCGCAGCCTGCTTGACGTCCTCATCCGCACCGGACAGATCCGCGAGTTTAACGGACACAGCAATCTGCTTTGCTTCTTTAGCCATGCCCGCAAACATATCGCCCGGAAGTAGCAGGCTACCTGCAGGAGTAATAAATTGGATCCGCACCTGCTTCATCGAAGCCAGATATGAGGCAGGCAGCTGCAATTCGAATGTTGTCTTACCCGCAGCTGATCCGGCCTTAAACGTAAGCGTCCGCACTCCATTGGTATCCGCCGGAGCGGCGGCGAGCGCCTTCGTAAGCTCCGCTGTGCCGGGAGCAAGAACAGACTTCGTACTGTCTGTTGCGGCTACGGAGACGGAAGGGGCCGGTGTTGGGGTTCCGGTATCAGGAGTGGGAGTGTCCGTTCCCTTCTTACTGATAACCAGCATTTGCGTTCCAGGCACGGCTTCGTAATAGACGAATGCACCTTCACCTTCCCGGACCGGCTTCAGGTTATAAGAAGTGGCTCCCCGTGTGACAGTAACCTCGTTCCACTCGGCCGGAACCTTCGTTCTCAGGGTTAGCGGCTCATTGTAAACTGCGGGGTCCAGTGTGCCCTCCAGCTTAACCTCAATTGCACCGGAAGCGGCTTTTTTCGTAGCCTTAACTGTGGCGTTCTGTCTTTCACGCAAATATTTGCCCACCTCGGCAATGGTACCGTTCCAAAGAGCATCTATACGCTGGGCTACATATCCGTAATGATTGTCATACAGGCTGAGCGGAGGTGAAGACCAGCCTTCACCATCATTTCCATGGCCGGTCAGAATCAGCCAGTTGCCCTTGGCGATGCCAAAGTCGGTCCACTCATCCAGTTGGACGGTCGTTGTCGTGCTTTCAACCATTGTGCTGCTCAGATTGTAATACTGCTCTGTACTGCTGGCGTTGCCGGCATTGTTGCCTCCCTGACGAGCAGCAACGAAATACTTGGCTGCTTCTGCCGCAACCGCCGCATTGCCCGTATTGTACGGGAGCGCCAACGATTCCGGTGAGTAACCGGTCTTCTCCTTGATCCGGGCGACAGAATCCTTGAACTCGGAGGACACATTGGACGCGCTGAGCGTGGTCAGATTCCGGTGAGTAACCGTATGGCTCGCTACATCGAAAATCCCTTTATCCAGCAGTCCTTTCCACTGATCCCACGTGCCCGTGGAAGCGCCAGTGTCATTAAAACCATCGTCGATCCAGCCGCTGATGAGCGCTAGCGTTCCCTTCAGGCTGTATTTTTCATGCAATCCGGCAAACCGTAAAACGGAGTTGTAGATACCATCATCGTACATAATCGAATACGCGCCGGCCTTGCCGTCTTTCCAGGTGGTAATCTCCGTATCCCCGATGCTGTAAAGTGTACCCCTAATGGCTTTGGCCACTGTATCGGCTAAAGTCCAGGCTCCCTTCGGATTCGGATGAATCTTATCCGGGAAGTCGCTGCGGCTTCCGGCTGTGGCCGCGTTCACGTCGATCAGGGTTGCGCCTGTCGCTTCAGCCGCCTGCCGGATCAGAGGAATGACCCCGTTTTGCAGGACGGAGTTGACAATGCCATAAGCCTGGTTCGGATCATCGTTGAACACTGCCGGTGGCAGATTGACAAAGACCTTCGGATGACTTGGCAGTGCCTGATACAATTGAATCAGCTCTTTATAATTGCTCAGAAACTGGTTCTGCCCCTCCTTCCAGTTCCAGGATTTCGTGTCATTGGTACCAAGCTGGATAACCACGACATCTGGAGCATAAGTCTGGCTGGCCGCAAATGCTGATTCGTTCCAGTATGGATCGTCGCCGTCCTTTAGCAGCGTGCGGCCGCTGACACCGAAGTTCTTGACTACAAAGTTGCTCCCGAGCAGCGACTGGAGCTGTGCCGGATAACTCGTTACCCCGGCATATTTCAGCCCAGCACCCGCTGTGATGCTATCGCCGACCGCTGCCACCTTGAGTTGACCTTCCGGACGGTTCTTCTCCGGAATTTTTTCCGTATACGTGGCGGGAATTTCATCCGACGGATATTCGGCGAAGTACAGATCGTCAAAATAATAAGTGCCGGGATTCCACTCCGACAACCGGATTTCCTTCAGACTGCTGATATCTGCAGAGGTCTTCATCAGCGGAAGAAACACTTTCGTCCACTGCCCCTTGACTGAACCGATATCGGTCCAGTTATTCACGGAGACCGTGCCGTCTGTATCCACAAAGGTAACGTGGACGGTATTCGATCCCTGCATATCCTTAACATAGAAGGCCAGATAATTGAAGCCGGAAGCATCTATGGAAGCTGCGCCGCCCTGGGGCTTAATGATGACAGATTGCTTATCCGCTCCCGGTGAGCCGCCGTCTCCAGTGACTTCCAGCTTCACACTTCCCGTTCCTCCAGGATTGACCCCGAATGTCCGGTCCACCATCGCGGTGGCATTCACACCCTGGCCGACCTGCACATCAGTCTCCTCAAAAGACTGGAACCAGCCACTGGAACCTATAGGATACGAAGCGGGCTCCGCACCGGTCTTGTAGGTTGCTGCGAAAAAGTTGTCGACCCATAGCTGCTCAGAAGCGTTCATGCCGATCCTGATCTGGGTAATCGCCAGCGTATTCAACTTCCGGCCGGACAGTGGAACGCCCTGCGCCTTCAGAAGCGGAACACTCAGCCGCGTCCATGCATCTTTCACCGTCTTCCCTTCCGTCTCCGTTGTCCAGGAACGCCCCTCGGCATCCACGAGCGTAATGGAAAGAGGTCTGTCCCCCACGCTGTCCTTGGCGTAGAAGTTCAGGTAATTGTAGCCTGTCAGATCGCTGTTGATCGCGCCGCCCTGCGGAACAAATGAGGCATAAGTCCCGTCCGCTCCGGAACCGGCTGTGATCTTGAGACTCTTCGTGCCGTTGCCTGCCGCGCTGTCTGCTGCTGATTCCAGCTGCAGCTGAGCGGATGAAGATAAATAACCCCTGCCCGACTCAAAGCTCTGGAACCAAGTCGAAATCCCAGCCGGCTTCGGCTGCGTTCCAGCCGAAATCCGGTTATACCTGTTATACCGATCCGCCAGAATATCCTTCACCTGCTTCGGCGTTGTCCGGTCCATATGATACAGACCCATCGTCTGCAGTCCCGTAATATTGGTATACCAGTTATATGCGGTCCACCAGGCCGCGCCGCTCAATAGTCCGTCTGGGTTCGGTGTTCCGTCCTCCGCCCGGGTAGCTGTGCGGGCAAAGGCATTGAAGGTGCCGGTGAACAGGGTCGTCTGCCTTGTGTCCGAGGCGGTTTCGTCACCCGACCAATAGCCGTACTCTGTGGCGATAATCGGCTTACCCGGATGCAGCGCATGTATGGCCTCAATTTCCTCCTGTGTCTCCAAGTCAGTATTCGCACCGTAGAAGGCGCCGAAATACATAGTCATTCCGATGATATCCGCCGGGGAATGCGAATGGTCGCTCACGCCTTTGTACGGATTCGCCACGGCCGACTGGCCAACCAGTCTTGTTCCGTCGATAGCATGTGCAGCGTCGCGCAGCTCTTGGATAAAGTTGACACGCTCCAGCTGCCCGCCTGACTCATTGCTGACTCCGTCAAACCAGACGGAAGGACGGTTATAATTACTGAAGATCATTTCCTCCATCATTTGCTTGGCCTGGCCCCGCTGCCGCTGCAGGTCGAAGGCTTCTCCACTGAACCAATAGGCCGGAATTTCCTGCCAGATGGCCAGGCCGATCCGGTCGGCATACTGATAGGTTGGCAGGCTGTGCGGAAAATGCCCAGTTCGGACGAAATTGGCTTTCAGCTCCTCCCTGATCTTCAGCAGGTCGCTGTACCGGGTAGCATTATCCAGCGAAGGTCCTTTGTCACTACTGTCCTCCGTATAACCGACCCCGGTGAGGAAAGGTGCCAACTCTCCGTTCAGCTTAAGCTGTACACCTTCCGCTTCCAATGTACGGATACCGAACTGGGTATAGAAGGTGTCCGTTACTGCTCCACCGGTCTTCTGCTCTACCTTTAAAATATACAGATTCGGTTCGGACGGACTCCACAGCTTCGGCTCAGGTACTTTCACCTCGATTGTTTGTACCGCCTGCCCGTTGACCGGAACCGTAAATATGCTTCCTTGTGCCGCGACAGCTTCCGTACCCGTCAGGTCCTGCGCATATTCGCTGAGCTGGTTACCCTCTCCAATCTCCGCTTCATAGACTGTATAGGACAGCTGAACCTGCTTCAACGTTTTTCCCGTATGATTCAGAAAGGTGCGGACCGACAGTTGTCCATCCGTATCTAGCGTACGCACATCACTGCGCACCACATAGGTTTCCGGCATAAATTCAACATAGGCGTCCCGCAGAATTCCTGTGTAGTTGAACCAGTCAGACGTCGCGTACGGCAGTATTTCCCCGTTATTGAACGTGTCCCATTTCGGATTGTCGACC
This sequence comes from Paenibacillus sp. Marseille-Q9583, assembly GCF_976954365.1. Lineage (NCBI taxonomy): Bacteria > Bacillati > Bacillota > Bacilli > Caryophanales > Paenibacillaceae > Paenibacillus > Paenibacillus sp. Marseille-Q9583. The sequence goes on along the minus strand of NZ_CDRJTB010000039.1, from coordinate 38,774 downwards.
CGCACAGCGATTACATTGTCGCCGCCGTAGTTCAATAAACCGGAAACGTCCAATGCGAATGGCGTGTAGCCACCCTGATGCCCGCCCGCATATTGTCCATTGATCCACACATCCCCAAAATAGTTGACGCCAAGGAAAGTAAGCTGTGCTGGCTGCCCCTTAAGAGAGCTACTCACCTCAAAATGTTTGCGGTACCATACACCTCCCTGATAACCCGATTTGTCACTCTTGTTTTCCGGACCACTTAGTGATTCGTAAACCACACCCTCATCCTCCGGGAGAGGCAGCGTCTTGCCGGTCCAGCTAGAGTCGTTGTAACCAATCTCCTGTCTGCCGCCCGCCTCTTCCTCAAGACCGGCAGTTCTGGCGCTGTCCCGGGGTGCTGCTGACAGCTTGGAATCCAGGGTGGTTCTTTCTTTTTTCCAGTCCCCGTTTAAAGAGAGATACGTTCTGTCCTGCTGCTTCTCGAAAGAACCCAGCGGCAGATTGCTAGAATAGGGCATCGCTTCGCCGTTCACATCCTTCAGTACCAATTGCGTAAAGCCGGCATTCGGGAAGCCGGCGCTTTCGTTTTTACCGAAATAAAATTCATCCAAATAATAGGTCCCCGCTTTCACCGGTGTCACCGTCACTGCACTAAGGCGTGCAAATTGGAAATTCGCGCCCTTGTCCAAAGGTATAACGATCCGATTCCAGCCGTCTGCTGTCGTCTCTCCGGTCCGCCAGTCTACCGTTTTGCCTCCAGCATCCTTCAACTGTACGGACAGCGTCTGACCGCCCTGCTCATCCCACACATAAAAGATCAGATGGCTGAAATTAGTGGCGTCGAACTCCGGCTGATAGTCGTATGGCAGGTTCTTGTCCGGAGACTCTTCGAGCGCCTGCGGCCTGACGGCTATACCATTCATGGCAGGGTTGGACGAATCCTGGGACAGCACAGCCCGAATGCTCGCTGAGTTGTATGCACTCGCCGACTTCTCCATGCTGAGCGCAGTGCTCACCCCGGTACCGGCCGTAATCCCGTACCGTCCGTCCTGCCCTTTCGTCTCGAAACTCTGATACCAGACCGCTCCGATATTCTGAGTTCCGCTGATGAAGCCTGCCAGCACATCGTCTTCGGCCATGGCAAAATACATATCATCGAGATAATATACTCCGGCATTGTAAAAGCCGACTTCGACCGATACGATCTTTGTCAGATCAATCTTCGAGGCTCCTTTCAGCGAAAGCTGCATTTTGACCCATTTATTCTTGGTCGAGCTGGAGGTTCCCCACGTATCCCAGACGCCCCCGTTGGCATCCTTGATACGGAATTCCACTCCATTACTTCCCTGGGTGTCCTTCAGATAGAAAGCAAGATATGAATAAGCCGACGCATCGAACGTACCGCCTTCTTTAGGCTGTACGCTCAAATAACTCCCGGCCGTATAAGGCCAGTCATTTTTGCTCGTTGTGACCATGACACCGGCTATGCCCGCTGCGTTGGCTATTTCACCTGAGGCTTCGGCGGTGGTGGCGCTGCCAGCAGAGTAGCCGGTTCTGCTCTCGAAATCATTGAACAAGGCTGTGCGCTCCGGCTTAAAGGCAGGCGAAGGATCTGTTTCGTTCTGGGCCAGATAAAGATCATCGTAGTAGTACACATTACCGTAACCCCAGTACGTTCCGAGCTCAATCTGCTCCAGTCTGGACAAATCAATTTTCGATTTGTCCAACTTTACGGTCATTTTCACCCATTGCTTCGACTCCGTCTTGACCGCTGCGTTTGTTTCCGTATCCCAGACCCCGCCTTCGGCATCCTTGAATACAACATGAATACTGGATCCGGCTGCCGCTGTCGTATCCTTGACGTAGAACAACAGATAACTGAAGGGGGAAGCATCCATATACGTCGCACCGGATACGGTCAAGCCGCCTTCAGGTTTAATTCCGGCTCCATAAACGCTGGTGTTCCAGGCTTCGTTCCGTTCCTTCCCTTCCCCGTCCATATAGGTGTTCTGCATCATTTTAAGACTGCCGGAGCTTGAGGAATAAGCAGCAGCCGCAGTGACACGCTGGGCGACCGTCGCGGTTCCCTGACCTGCCAAGCCATAGCTGCCATCACTGCCGGGTTGTTCGAAGCTCTGGTACATGACAGGCGCCGATGGCTCCACGCCATCATCCGGATAAGCGGGCGGCGGAGCGGTAGCAGATTTAGCAAAGTACAGCTCGTCAAAATAATAGATGTTGCCCCAGCCCCAATACTCGCCCAGCGAAATGGAGACAATCCGCGAAAAATCGAGTTTTGTCTTATCGAGCGGAATCGAAAGCCTCGTCCACTCATCCTTCACGGACAGCGCCTGGTCCGTATTGGCATTCCATTCTTTCCCGTCTGCATCCCTGATGACAACATTCGGGTTATGAACATCGGCGTCCAGAATGTAAAAATTTAAATAGTTATAGGCAGAAGCATCATAATAGGTCTCTTCGGTAACTGTATCCTTCTGCGGCGATACCGTGAATCCGTAAACAGCGATGTTCCAGGCTCCGCCGCCTGGATTATTGTCGTTCGTCTGGATCAGGCGTACACTTCCCCGACTTCCGCCTCCCGGTGTCCGATTTGTAACCGACGCTGTTGAAGAGGTGCCAACGGCAGAAATTCCATAGGTCCCCCCCTCTCCTGCATGCTCAAAGTTCTGATACCACTTGCTGTCTGTCTGCGTCTGCGTTTGCGTCTGCGGTAGCGTCTCCTGCGCGTAAGCGATATCTCGTGCCATTCCCCCGAACACGACTGGAAACAGCAAAACCAGTGCCATGGCCGCCGCGAAATATTTGTTATGCCCCCGCTTTCTATTTACCGATGTACTTATGGACTGCATAGATAACTCCTTTCGACTCTCAATTATTGAAATCGATTTCATTTTAAAGATAAAAAAAGAAAATAGAATTATGTTTCATTCCTTCCTCTTTCAAAATATATAAAACAGTTTGAGCGAATAAGGCATCCAGTGCAATATGACTCCATTGGACTTTTATTTTCATTGAAATCGATTTCATTTTCAAATAAAAAAAAGATAACCTCCTTTCCATTCCTTCCCTCACTATAACCTGTATACAGTTGAAGCAAATAAGCAACGATTGTAATCGATTTCAAATCTATTATAAGAAGGCTCCAATAAAAATGTCAACGCTTTCTTTGATGTTTTCATACATACACTTTTTTAGCCAAGTGTATCAGCTTCCTTATGGATTTCCTTAATTTACACCCGGAGTATTGGACTACTTTCGGCAACTTCTATTAGCGCTGAGTTATTCTTCGTTTTATAGTTCTGCAAAATCTAATAATACTTGTTAAACTGAGTTTATCTACAGATATAAAGTGATTTGATTTTGTTCAGAATCTAGCACTAGAACCCAACATGACTATCACTCCGGCGCAGGTTCACACCATACAGCGCACTGGTAGCTTGCCTTCAGGATATCGTTTGATCTAATCACTTGAGGACGCAGTTTAAGCTATAAGCTTAAGGTGCGTCCTCATTTATTTTCCGCTATAATGACTCCATACATATTAATAGAAAGAAGGTATCTTTATGGAACCAATCGTTTCTACCCGATGGCTGCTTGCTCGATTATACGAACCTGAACTGGTTATAGTCGATTGCCGTTTTTTACTCACAGATCCGGAAGCTGGGCGTAAAGCCTATACGGAAGATCATATTCCTGGCTCAATCTATTTGCATCTAGAAGAACAACTCTCCGCTCAAGTAAGCGCACACGGTGGACGCCACCCACTGCCTGAGATCTCGAAGCTTATCACCTTTCTTAGCAAGGTTGGCATTAACAGGGATAGTATTGTAGTAGCTTATGATGATCAAGGTGGTGCCTACGCTTCCCGTCTGTGGTGGATGCTTAAATATTTGGGGCATGAACGTGTGTTTGTAATGGATGAAGGCTACTCTGCTTGGAAAAAAGCCTCCTTCCCCGTCAGTGATCATCAAGCGGTTAGGATTCCTAGCCAGTATGAAGCAGATGTTCAGAAGAAGATGCTTGTTAGCATGGAAGATGTGCAAAATGTAGTTAACGACGGTGGCGCACTATTGATTGATTCCCGCGAGTCCCGTCGCTATGAAGGGCTGGAAGAACCGATTGATCCGAAGGCAGGACATATTCCTGGGGCGATCAATAAGTTCTGGAAAGAAGTGCTGGATGACCAAGGACGCTGGAAATCAACAGAGGTGCTGAAAGAGCATTATGAGGGGATTGATCCTGAACAAGAGATTATCGTATACTGCGGTTCAGGTGTAAGTGCCTGCCCGAATGTGCTCGCGCTCGGAAAAGCTGGGTATAGGAATGTGAAGTTGTATGCGGGTAGTTGGAGTGATTGGATTTCGTATGAGCAGAATCCAGTGGCGATAGGAGTAGAATAGAATAAGAACCCGTTCGCGGATTCTTGTGATTCCCTGGAAATCAAAAACCCGATTTACCAGACTGGAAAAATATCGTGTTAGATTTTTCGTGTATATTAGGCTCGTTCAGCTTGTCCGTGGCACATTGTGTTCGGTTTTTCGCATACATTTGGCTCGTTTACCTACAGTCGGCACATTGTGTCGATTTTTCGTATACACATGCCTCGTTCAGCTTGCCCGTGGCAGTTTGTGTTCGGTTTTTCGCATACATTTGGCTCGTTTACCTACCGTCGACACATTGTATTCGATTTTTCGCATACATTTGGCTCGTTCAGCTTGCCCGTGGCACATTGTATTCGATTTTTCGCATACATTTGGCTCGTTTACCTACCGTCGGCACATTGTATTCGGTTTTTCGCATACATTTGGCTCGTTTACCTACCGTGGCACATTGTATTCGATTTTTCGCATACATTTGGCTCGTTCAGCCTACCGACGGCACATTGTATTCGATTTTTCATTCACATTCTCACGACGGACTTCATCTTCAAACCAAATCTGGACTTTGTAGCGTACCAATATATTCATAGTAAATGATCCGCTGAGATGAACCTCTTGCCACCGGGCGAAATTTACCTTTATCCACCAGCTGACGGCAGTATTTAATGATCGTCATCGTGTGCAATTCCAGCTCTCTCGCGGCATCAGCCGGGCGAAGGACTCGATGGTGCCGGATGGCTGCTCGCATCAGATCGCGCTCGATTCTGGAATAGGCTCTCTCAACGGTTGTCTTCGCAGACTTTTCTGCTAACAAATAAGAAAAGAGAATGTTCCGCAGCGCGGAGAGAATGAAGGATGGATTTTCTTTTAGCTCATCCAGCGAGATATAGAGCACCGTGCAGTCTTGAGACTGTAGAAAAAGCCCGCGGTTCAAGTCCATCCGGTATTTGCTACGATCCGTTCCATGTGAGCCATAGTCCATAATCTCAAATGCAATACGCGAGGCTCCGATCTCCCACAAAATATCCACAAAATAGGATCTGCCGCGCCAGTCCTTAACTTCATATTCCGGGTGTAATCCGTGAAAATGTCCGGCTAGAGGCCACCACACCTGCTCGACAAACAAGCGGTTTCCGTAACCATGACCGCGTTTAAGTGCATCGAGCCGCTCTCCCTTCCTTCGTTTAAGATGATTACATAACCATTCATTATGCTCCCTCTCGAAACCCATTACCTATCCCCTCGCTCTGCAACGAAATATGTTTTTAATCATACAAAACCCCGCCTCTATTCCAAAAGGAAAGGAGACGGGGCATTCTTTGCCTCGTTTGGTTTTATATATACATAGTGTGCCACATTATCATTAGAATGCACAATAGGAAATCGGCAGGTCCCTATTAATACATTTTCACATGGAATATTTTTTCTGTTTTTGTGTTTTCTTTCCGTTTTCATCAACTGGCCGCCCGAGGGTAATACCGCTGGAGAAGGCCGGATATACGAATATACAACGGTATGCGTTTATAAGAAAGAGAAGCAACTGTCAGCATGCCGGAGTATCTGGCCGCACTTCTGCGAAATGGTCCGCTGAGGACTCCCCTTCCATTCTGAGAAGTGCTCACCCTATCTAAGGAGGGTTGCTCCGCGTTGGGTTCGACCAGGATTTTCTGTATAATGGTAAACGTTACGTCGGATGTGATGTTAAACGCACGAAATGACAAGTAAACAAAGTCCATCCGGCGTTTGAAACCACGAACCGGAAAGGATGAAGTAAATTGAGTTATACGGAACTGCTGGAACGGAAGAGCGAAATCTTGAAGAAAACGGTCGAGAACTGGGTTTTGAAAGAAAATCGCGACGGACTGAACCTTCAAGAGGCTCATATTTACCAGAATATACTCAAGGAATTTCATCAGAACGAACATGAATTGAATGGTACGAGACGAGGAAGCAGTTAAGCGTCAGGACAACAGATCCACGGAAAAAGAAGACACTGTAACAGCTCGCAAACATGAGGCGCAAACGGCTTGATCTCAGAAGACGTACGCGTAAGAATATGAGAGGCTGCCCGGGAAGTTTGGGCAGCTTTTTACGTACAATCAATTCGCTGCCGGCCTCCGAAGCAAACGCCCTAAAATCCAGACTTTCGTATAATCCAGCAACCTGAGGATATCGCTCTATGACGTTAACCTTTTCTGTGCCAAGTATAAATTAGAGTACAGAGCTAGCTCCTGTGCGTCACGACTGCCAGTATGTGCTGGAGGTGGTCCGTATACCTCACACTTTAGTTTCTCAGATGTATTCGATATCAGCAATTTATATTTGTAAATATTTTAATGATAGATGGAAGACACAATACAACAGTTTGTTAATTTTGTTAAGGTAACGGTTCGCAATGTATGGATTCATTTCTTTCTTTTTTGACCACATAATTTTCTATCCTATTAGGTATTATCGCCTATGAAACTATCAACCTTCTGGACAATCCTTCCTCTAGTTGTATATAGTGTATAACGAAAGTGGCACTTAGTGAGCAAGGTACCAGGAGGAGAAATACGAAATGGCAAATATATTGGTAGTAGAAGATGAACGAGCGATTAATGATTTAATTACAATGAATCTCAAGCTCGTTGGACATACATATAGCAAGGCTTACCGTGGACCGGAGGTTTTCGAAATTCTGGAGCGTGAAAAGACTGATTTGATTCTGCTGGATGTTATGCTTCCGGAATTGGATGGTTTTGAGGTGATGCAGCGGATTGCACATTTGCAGGTTCCAGTGATTTTGATTACCGCCAAGAATTCTTTGGCTGACCGCATTAAAGGCTTCGAGCTAGGCGCGGATGATTATATCATTAAACCATTTGAAATTCTTGAATTGCTGGCAAGAATCAATGTAGTCCTGCGCAGGGGTGAAAAAGGCACTTCCAGCTTCATTTGCGATAATGTTGAGGTGCGTTACCTGGAACGGCAAGTTTTAGTAGATCAGACACCGGTTGATTTGACCGTTAGGGAATTCGAGCTGCTTGAGGTATTAATTCGTAACCGGAATATTGCATTGTCGAGGGAAAAGCTGCTGGAATTGGCGTGGGGCTATGATTTTGAGGGCGACACCCGCACCGTGGATGTTCACATCCGGCAGCTACGTAAAAAGCTGGGCTGGGAAGAACGGATCAAAACCATTTTCAAGCTAGGCTACCGCCTGGAAGTTCAGAGCTAATCATGAGATTCTGGCATAAGATTCTGCTGTCGGTACTCGCTCTCTTTATTGCCGCTCTGGATGTAAGTGTCATTATGGTGATGAAAAAAAGCTGGCAGCTAAACATGGACAGTGAAATGCAGAGAGCATCCAGTGAGCAATTGTTAATCGCCAACAATATTTATGAGAACCTTAATTCAATTCAAGCGCGGGGAACGGCATTGACCCCTATTCTACTGGCCAGCGTCTCTGAGTCCTATGGCGATTACTACCGTAAGCAGGGAATCTATTTGCAGCTATGGGAGAACGAACGAATGATTTACCCTCCCCAAAAAGGACAATTCGGGAAATCTAATTTGGGAAAAGGCGATCAGCCTGTATCCTCAGACGAACGCTCTATTCGGCTCTCCACTCAGCTTCCTGCTCCTTACCAGCATTTGCTGCTTGTCTATCAGCGTGATATCAGTGAGCTCTTCAACAAGCAACAGGATCTGAACCGCTTTTTTGTAATGATTAACTGGATCGTGGGACCCGTTCTGCTGCTACTTCTTTATCTTCTAATCCGACATCTAAGCAAGCCGCTAAAGCTCCTGTCAGAGACCAGCAAAACAATCGCCGAAGGCGACTATACGAAACGGGTGCAGCTGCGCAGCAAAGATGAATTTGGCGAACTGGCCTTGAACTTCAACCGGATGGCGGAGGCCGTGGAACAGAGGGTTACCGAACTCTCGGACATGGCTGAAGAGAAACAAAGGATGGTGGATAATTTGGCCCACGAGTTGCGTACACCTTTGACCAGCATGCAGGGGTTCGCCGAGTTTCTGACCACGGCCAATATTGGACAGGAAGAACAGCAAACTGCGGGCGGCTATATTCTTAGTGAAACCCTTCGTCTCAAGAATCTGGCCTTCAAGCTGCTGGATTTGTCTGTCCTCCGGCATCAGCCGTTGGCACTTCAGCAGGTGGATATTTCTAAACTATTTCAAGCTATCCAACAGACGGAGCGCCCAAAATTGACGGATGCTGGCATAAGATTTCATGTTCAACATACGATTTCAAATGTCTGGGGAGATCCCGATTTACTAGCTTCATTATTGGTAAATCTGGTTGAGAATGCGATTCATGCCTCCAAGCAAGGCAGCGAAATCCACATGCTGGCCTATGAGCTGGATGGAGAAGCCGTGCTAGAAATCCGTGATACGGGAACCGGAATCACCGCAGAGATGGCTAATCGTGTGTTTGAACCTTTCTATCGGGGAGACCAGGCTCGTTCACGTGAATATGGCGGCGCTGGCTTAGGATTATCCTTATGTCGGCAAATTGCTGAAGCGCATAAGGCCAGACTGTCCTTAAACTCTGTCCTCGGCGAGGGAACTAGCATCAGACTCTTTTTACAACTCTATAACAACTGCCCTCCTACTCTATAACATCTTTGGATTAAGGTTAGGAAGATTCATCATCATCCGATCCCAATGGAGGTTAAGTTAAATGAAGAACAACAAGATTTCCGCTACACTCGCTGTACTCTTGTTCTCTGGAAGCGTGCTGGCAGTGAGCGCAATGATTGTCCCAGGATTTGTGAACATCACCGCCGCCAAGAGCATTTCTGCAGTACAAGACTCGAGCAATCTAACCTTGAACAGCAGCAAGGCACCCGTACTAAAAGTAGAAGCAGAAGCTCCGGTATCTACTGTGAACAGAGATCTAGAGCAGCTGATGACCCAAGAAGAAATGCAGCAAATTTATGATTTTGCGGACAAGCCCAATAACGAAATTATCACCATCGGAAGGGAGATGACCGAGGATGAAATAAACCGGAGGCTGATATTGGAAGACCAGTATGTGTATGACGGCCTTCGTCCCAAGCAACTGTTCCCGTTAAAATCGGGACAAGCGGAGTTTTATTTTGACTTGGAGAAAAACACGCTCAAGTATCCGAATTCGGACATTGACTGACGAGGAACTGTTACAATATATTGACTGGTTCTACCGGGAGGCCTATGCCTTGTCCAAGCGGAATATTGTAACCCCTCCAGACACAGGGAGTTTGAGCCAGACCGACGCCATTGCCATGGCCGCTTCAAGTGTGCGAAAAATATTCGGAGCAGACATCTCCAAGCTTGAAGTAAAAGCAAGCCAAGGAGAATCCATGCTATCAAAGAAAAAGACCTGGATGGTACTATTCACCCCTTATAAAACCAACACCTTAAGAGGACAAGGTAAGGAATTTTGGCAATATACCGTAATTATTGATCCCTCCACCCGCACGGTAGTAGATACGACCGCAGCTAATTTTTCACTCACAAGAACCCCAATCAATGCTGAAGCTGCCATCGCTATCCAAAAGGATGCAACCTGGATTAACGAGGCTACAAAAATAGTTACAGATAGACAAGGAGAAACCCGGAAAATCGCCACGGCTTCCCTTACAGACACTGACGTAAATAATAAGCGCGGTATGGTAGCAGTCAAAATGTTGCTCGAAGATGGCAGCAGTTATACTGCAGAGTTACGCTACCCAGATCAGACTCTTCGGTGCCTCATCTATGAAGAAGCAGAAGCTGCCAAATAGGGTTATATTAGCGGTTCAAGCAGTTCTACAACATATTAGCAAGATCATATTTCCGATGTTAATTATTCTGATTTTGAGCAAGGACAATGGGAAATCCTTATAGACATGCGATTTTCCCCCTCTGATAATAGAAAGGAAATATTTCTAATGATTCTCTTCATTCATCGCAAAGATCTGCGGACTAGCGATCTTCCAGCCTTTGAGGCTATACGTTCTTCTGGCACTCGCAGCCTTCATCTGTTGATTTTGGAGCCTTTTTTACTGCGAAAACAACGCTATCTTGAGCATAGCGGGGTAAACTTCCTGACACAGGTCTCAAGACTTCAGCAGGAATACGCCACTGAGGGCAAGCAGCTACATATTCTTTATGGCGAGCCTGATATTATTGTCAAGAGGCTGAGCGAAACCTACCCAATTCAGGAATTGATGGTTCATGCCGATTACACCCCTTATGCATTAAAAAGAGACATGAGCCTGCGTGATACATCGGCTGCACTCGGCATCCGTTTCAAAATTTTTCACGACAGCATGCTCTGTGATCTGGAAGATTTCATGGATTGGTGCGGGCGTCGAGAGCCCTTCAAGGTATTCACACCGTTCTACCGCCGCTGGCGCAGCTACTTGGCTGAGCGCTTTCATCCGCCTTATTCTTCGACCTTGGCTGATCTGTCAACGTCCACACTGGACGATAAGATTGCCGAAGATTTCCAGATTCCTGAAGAGATTACACTTCAGTTTGAAAAGCTAGTGCCTTCAAGAAAAAAGATGGATGTACACGATACTCTTGAGCAATTTATAGACTTGCATTTACGGGATTATCATGTGAACCGTGACAGGTATGCACAGGTGGGCACCAGCCAGATCAGCCGGCACCTCAATACGGGTACCATTTCAGCGCGTACTGTGTATACTCGGCTGGCGGAAGAAGAAACCGGCGGGGAAGAATGGCTGCGACAGCTGGCCTGGCGGGATTTCTATCTGTATCAGGCCCGGCTCAATGCTGATTTCTTCAGCTATGAGAAGGTGTATGATTTGAGCATGCTGGGTACGAAATACTTTGAGGCTTGGTCTTTGGGCAGAACTGGCATTCCTGTAATCGATGCCGCCATGACCCAACTGAACACAACCGGATGGATGCCGAACCGGCTGCGAATGATTACCGCAATGTTTCTTACCAAAAATCTGGGCTGTCCATTTATTTACGGAGAGCGTTACTTCAGGCTGAAGCTTAGCGATTATGATAATGCGCTGAACCGTGGCGGCTGGCTGTGGAGCTCCTCGCTCGGATTCGATGCCTCCCCTTACTTCAGGATCATGAATCCGGTAACCCAGTCCCAGACTCATGACCCGAGCGGAGATTATATACGCACCTGGCTGCCAGAGCTGGCAGTTTTGTCCGATAAAGCTATTCATCTGCCTAGACCATATGCCATCGTTGATCTTAAGCAGTCACGGGCGCTGGCGATTGAGGTGTATAAAGAAATCCTGAACAGCAAGGGAGCGGCGGTTCATCCTAATCACGGAAATGAGCTATAGCCTGCTTGCGCTTCCCTGCTCTTCTTGCAATATTACTAGAATTTCTGCAGTTCCTGCAGACAGCTGGACTAAATCTACGGACAGCCGTTTTGTCTGCTCATGAAGTACCCGGGATTCATCAGTACCCTCCAGATAACGGGTGACAAAATGAAGAAAGACATCGATTTTCCGCAGCAGCATTAACACTGGAATGGCGTTGATTTCGGCTGGGGTGAGGCGGATACTACGGCTGAAGCCCCGGCAGAACTCACGAATCATCTTCTTCTCCTCCGCATGCCCAAGCAGCCCGGATAGAATAACCGCTAACTCCATGACCCGCAAATCATATGTACAGAACTCAAAATCAAGCAGCGAGGATACCTGCCCCGGGTCTTCTATATTTACCAAAAGATTAGAGGCATTCAAGTCACCGTGTACCAGTTGGTGAGGCAGTCCCTCCAGTTCATTCAGAGAACCTGTAATATTTCTATAAGCTCTGTAGAGCATCACTAGCTCAGCCCCCAGAGCCTTAAAAGGTTCCGGCGGATTCAGGCACAGTTCCCGGATGACCTCTGCACTGCATAACGGATAGGACGACCGCAATTCATAATATGGCCGGTACACCGGAGTAAGACCGGGATCAATAACTGATAGGACTTCTGATAAAATACCCGTCACCTCTCCAAAGGATTCTAGGTAGGAAACCTCTTCCTCCACAGGTGAATCACCATCGATATATCGGAACAAGCAGGCGAATTTGCCACGCTCCCTTAACTGAATCATAGTTTCACCGGTAGTCGTTAGAATAGGAACAGGTACTTTGAAAGGCAAAGCTCGTGTTCCAAGCTGCTCCAGCACAGCATGCTCGAACTCAATCTTGTTTCTGTCCTTATGTGTATCATATATTCGAAGGACCGCGCGTTTCCCGTTATTTCCCACAAAATAAGTTGTGTTGTTCCAACCCCCGCTCCGCTTCTGTAGCGTACCACTCCATTCTGGCCAAGCTTGACTTACTATAGTTTCCACAGCGTATGCCTCTCTCTCATAAGTCTATCAACTCATAGGCAATTGTAAAAGCAGCGTATGCCTGTGTCAAATCCCCAAAATCGGATTCAGGAGCCTGTATGCACCTCTTGTACTTTTCTGCTAGAGAATTGAAATTATCCACCTAATGACAACTTAAATAAGTTGGCGATGAATGCTTAGAGTTTTAAGTTTTACGTTATGCTATTCATGATTTGTCCAAATTGCATTTAATAGAATATTTTGGTAGATTGAATCCGAGGATATCTTAACCGACTGACAGCGCAATTATTGTTCAAAACTAAGCGTATTTCTACCGAGGGGAGCTCAGATTTCTATGAATATAGCTGTCAAATTGATGCAAAAATTCAAAGACCGCGATACCCAGAATAAGCTGAATGTTTATCAGGACAAAGTGGAGCTCATCAGAAAACGGAATTTGGAAGCATGGGACGATGGGCAGCTTCTAGCGGAATCCCTACGGCTACAAAAAGAAGCAAAATCAGGTACACCATTGGATGAGCTGCTTATCGCTGCTTATGCGTTAGTATGCGAGGCAGCGAAGAGAAAGCTTGGATTAAATCCTTACGATGTCCAGATCATGGCTTCCATCGCTCTGCACGAGAGATTCTTGATCGAGCAGCATACCGGTGAAGGAAAAACACTTTCTGCTGTTATGCCTGCATATCTAAATGCACTGACTGGCAAAGGCATTCATGTGCTGACTTTTAACGATTATTTAGCCAAACGGGATGCGGAATGGATGGGCCCGATCTATCGTTTTCTCGGATTAACGGTAAACTCGGTTCAAGCGGGCATGAGCCTGTCCGAGAAACAGGAAGCATACGCCAAGGATATAACCTATGTTACGGCAAAAGAAGCGGGATTCGATTACTTGCGTGACACAATTGCACTAAACGAAGCCGATACTGTGCATCGTCCTTTCCACTACGTCATCGTCGATGAAGCGGATTCGCTGCTACTCGACGAAGCACGGGTGCCGCTGGTCATCAGCGGAGATATGCCCTCTTCCAGGAGCAACGGCTTTCGTTTCGCAGAAGTAGCTCGGCAGCTCAAGCGAGATGAGCATTACGACTTCGACGAGTTCCAGCGGAACGTTTATTTAAATGAAACCGGCGCTGCGCAAGCGGAATCGCTTCTGGGATGCGGCAATTTGTACGATAGCCATAACAGTCACTTGCTGACATCATTAAATTGCGCGCTGCATGCAGAATCGTTATTAAAGAAAGACGTCGATTACATCGTCCGGGACAACAAAATCGAGCTGATCGAAGAATATACCGGCCGAGTGGCGGAGAACCGCTATTTGCCGGATGGGCTGCAAGCCGCGCTTACGGCAAAAGAAGGGCTGTACTCCATAGCCGGCGGGAAAATTCTCGGGACGATCACCATTCAACACTTCATCAGTCTGTATCCGCAGATTTGCGGAATGACGGCTACCGCTCATGTATCCGCAATGGACTTCGAAGATATTTATGCGCTGCAGGTGCTGCAAATTCCGCCGAACCGGCCAAACATTCGAATCGACCATCTGCACCGGATTTATACCCATAAAGAAGCCAAGCTTAAAGCACTCGTACAAGAAATCTCATCCATCCATAGGACGGGACGTCCAATTCTCATTGGTACGTTAAGCGTCGAGGAGTCTGCCATGTTGGCAGAGGCGCTAGCGGTTTCGGGCGTATCTTGCCATGTTCTAAATGCGAAAAACGACGCAGAAGAAGCCGATATCATCGCCAAAGCGGGAGAAATCGGTGCAGTGACTGTGTCTACAAATATGGCGGGACGCGGGGTCGACATCCGCCTCGGCGGCGGCGACCCCGCGCAAGCAGAGCTAATCGCCAAGCTGGGCGGGTTGTACGTAATTGCCACCCATGTGAACGAAAGCGTGCGGATCGACGACCAGCTGCGCGGGCGTTCCGGTCGCCAAGGCGACCCGGGAGCTTCCGTTTTTTATGTAAGCTTGGAGGACGAGTTACTGCTTCGCTTCGGCATCCATAAAACAGTTCGCGCTCCCAGGCAGGATGAGGCTCTTGAAGAGACGGGGCTCAGTAGCAAGATTACAAGTACTCAGCGTATTGTTATGGGCCAAAACTTCGATATCCACAAGGAACTGAACTGTTATTCGGATATGCTGGAGGATCAGAGGCGAATTCTATACGCGGAGCGGCTGCGAATTTTGAAAGGCGAGCAGCCGTTGAGCCCAGCGGAGCAGCGGGTACGGCTTTTTTATATCGACGAATTCTGGGCTGACCATCTTGCTTACGTTTCTTACCTTCGCGAAGGCATTCACTTGGAGAGCCTTGCCAGCCGCAATCCAATCGACGAATTTCATGCGCAAATCACTGAAGCCTACGAGCAAATTCCTTCTAAAATAAATATCGCGTCGGAAAATATGCTTGAAAAGCTCGGAGGTTCGAATGATCCGGCAGAGTGGGAAAAGTTCGGCCTGAAAAGCCCTGCTTCCACCCGGACTTATATCATCAACGATCAATACCTGCAGAGTAAGCGAACCTCATGGACCGGAACGACTGTATTTGCTTATTGGCTTCGCACGGTTGCGAGGCCGATATTCAAGCTGTCAAAATATTAATGCAACGATGGGGCGGTTAGCCCCTACTCCTCTAGCTCATCCAGCTTCGCTTCCAATTCAGCCAGCTTGCGATTCGCTTGATCCAATATTTCCTGTTGTTCTGCGGTTTTTGCTCGTTTTATTTCTTTTTTGATGGCCATAATCTGCTGTTCCAAATAGAGAATTTCAGCTTCATTTCCTGCGTTGTTCCACATCTGTGAATAAGTCATTGTCGGTCTCCTTTTTTCTAATTAAGAAAAGCTTTCCATAAAGTTCAATCGAAACTTTAGGAGAGCTTCTTGTTTATCTACACAAGGGTTTCAAGCTCTCACTTCTAGTAAAATTCTACTCTTGTGATACTTCCTGTATTAAAGGCATCCCCGCTTCAACTAAACGTTTGTTTCGAATGAAGATAATGGACAGTATTACAGTTAACACCCCTGTTCCAACAAGGAGCCATTCAATCTCAATTACATCCGCGAGCGGACCGAATATCAGCATTCCGATGGGCATCATGGACGTCGATATCATACCAAAGACTCCGAATATGCGTCCCAAGTAATCCGGATCTACCTTCTCTTGTAGCATTACGGTTGTCGGTGTATTAAAGACGGGCATAGCTACGCCGAAAATAGCCATCATAACCAAGTAGATCCAAAAAACAGGTACAATACCCAAAGCGAACGTACATACACCCATAATTAAGCTAGCAAAAGTCATTGTATATACTTTGTTTCGAAAGCCGCCCCATGAAGCAATAATTGCTCCGCCAGCCATCATACCGATAGAAAAAGCAATTTCAATGGCTGTTAATCGCCAATAATCATCTCCGAAGCTGCGTGTCACTTGTAGCGGTGTTAAAAATGCAGCCGGTGCCATCAATACGAAGAAAAAGGCGAAAAAAATGAAAAAAGTTTTGAGAAAGCTGTGGTTTTTAATATAGCTTAAACCCTGTTTAAAATCGTCCAAATAGCTTGTCGTTTGTTTATCAGTCGCTTTTTTATGCAACGGTATTTTCAAAAAGAATGATAATGTAAAGATCGCTATCGCCGCTGTGATAACATCGATAAAGAAAATGACCTCAATTGTTGCCAATGAAAGCAATGACGCGCTAACGATAGGTGCAACAAACATCATTAGTGCTTGAAGACTTCCGTTAATCCCATTTACTTTCGTCAGCTTATCCTCTGGTACAATTTGAGGTAATATTGCCCCAACCGCAGGTGATTGAACCCCAGCTCCGAGCGCACGAACTGCAGCAATGGCGAACAACAACCATATCTCATCATAACCAAGCAAAAATGTAATGGCTAAAATCAGTGTAACAAAGGCAATCATGGCATCTGCTATCATAATAAGATATTTCCGGTTGAAACGGTCCGCCCATACACCTGCAAACGGAGATAATATAAAGGTAGGAATGAATCCACAAATAATAAATAATGTCATCATCATACCTGATTTTGTTGTAAGCGTAACGTACCACATAATAGCATATTGAACTAAAGCAGAACCGAATAACGAAAATGTTTGACTACTTAGAAAGATAATTATATCCCGTTTCCAATGTTTTTTGTTTTGTGCTTCGTTTGGTATCACTATAACTTACTCCCCCATTTTAAAAAAATATCATTCATTCCCCATTCGCCTATTAAAATTAATTACCAAATCAGGTACTTCTAATTCTATGTACAAAAATTTTATATAAATCACATTTCTAGAATAGCACAGAAATATTCACCCCACCATTCAGCCAGCACTTTAAATTTAGCCTGTGCACACAAAGAGCCGGTATCCCCCTCTTTCGAGAAGCCACCAGCTCTTTTTTACGTCTATTTCATTCTCCGTTTATACACTCGCATTGCGGAAGCCCAGAAAAACGCAAGTATTGCTAAACTCCATAATACCGCCACAAGCGTAGTTTTATCTGCCGTTCCTCCGAGTAAAAGAGAACGAATACTCTCGATAAGCGGTGTCATGGGCTGATATTCTGCGAATATGCGTATAGCTGAAGGCATGCTGTCGGTCGGCGCAAAGGCAGAACTAACGAATAAAAGTAACATCAAAATGTAAGAAAATACTCCTGCTCCTTCGAATGATTTAGCAAGCAAGCCGAAGGTAACGGCAATCCAAGTAAATGCAAGTACGCTAAGCAACAAAATACCAATGGCTAATACCCAACCGAGCACATCCGCTTTCGGCCGAAATCCCATTCCGAAGGCAACAAGGAAAATGGCAAGCAATGAAATGACGTTAAAAACTAATGAAGCAACCACATGACCGCCTAGAATAGAGGCTTTGGCGATCGGCATGGAGTGGAAACGCTCGAATATGCCTTTCGTGAGATCGTTATTGATACGAAGAGAAGAATAAGCCACGCCACTAGCAATGCAAAAGAGCAATATTCCGGGCACAATATAATTGATATAGCTTACTTCACCGGTGTTCATCGCTCCGCCAAAGATGTAAACAAAGAGCAGCATGATCATGATCGGCATGGCGATGACGGTAATAATCGTGTCGATGCTACGTGTGGAATGGCGAATGACACGCCCACTCATGACGGCGGTATCGCCTAGAAAATGAATGAATTTCATCGGGAGTCCTCCTTTTTGCTAGTGACGATCGCGAGAAAAACATCCTCAAGCGAGGGCAGTTTCTGCGCAAACTCAGCAATTTCTATGTCAGCTTCCGCTGCTTTCGTTAGCAGACGCATCATCTGTCTCGTACTTCCGTCTGTAATGACGGAGAGCGTGAGATTGTTCGAATCTGCAGTCGCGTTAAATTCCTTTAACAGATCTTGTGCTTGATTTAGCGTTGGTTCATTATCGAATCGAAGCTCGATATGACCCTTAGGCAATCTATTTTTTAGCTCCGCAGGACTGCCGCTTGCCACGATATGACCTTCGTGTAAGATCGCGATTTGATCGGCAAGATGGTCAGCTTCCTCTAGATACTGCGTAGTTAAAAAAACAGTGACACCTGATCTTGCTAAATCCTTGATCATATCCCACATAGCAAGACGCGCTTGCGGGTCAAGTCCGGTGGTCGGCTCATCGAGAAAAATGACCGAAGGGTTACCCAGTAAGCTCATGGCCAAATCCAAGCGCCGACACATCCCTCCGGAATACGTGGAGATTCGGCGATCGGCGGCATCGAGCAAGTCAAAACGACGTAATAACTCCTCGGCTTGTTTGTCAGGATCGGGCAAATGGCGGAGTTTGGCCATCATTCGCAGATTCTCGCGTCCGGTCAGGATATAGTCAGCGGTGACGCTTTGTCCTGTCAGGCTGATCTCCTTACGTACTTGCTCTGGTTGCTTAGTTACGTCGGCTCCATTAATCTTTGCGCTTCCGTTGTCGGGCTGGAGCAGGGTGGCAAGAATTTTGATCATAGTGGTTTTACCCGCGCCGTTAGACCCTAGAAGAGCAAAAGTTGAACCCTTCTGAACAGTGAAGTCCACCCCCCGCAATACTTCCACGTTTTTATAGGATTTTTTGAGGCCTATTACTTCAATCGCCCAATTGTTCGATGTCATCCTAATCCCCCCTATCTTCCAAGTTTTTTGTGAATGGACTCGTTCATTTTGGCTCGCATTTTCCCTGTCCAAGTCTGAGCGGAAACGTCCTCGAGCAGCCCGTCACAGAACGCCATTACGTCATTCCCCACGATCTCCAGAACATCTCGACCTTCAGCAGCTCCCATCTCAAACATGTCAAGCATTTCGGGAAAAAGGTTGATGACGCTAGAATCGTTAGTTGAGAAGTTCAGCATGTAGCGCGATGCGATATTGTAAACTTCCCGGTAATCGTTCGGGAGCGCTTTTGAACGTTTTACGCACTCTTTATAAGCCTTCTTTTGTTCACGTAAATCTTTAAATTTAGCGAGCATGTTCTTATACACGGCTATCCTCCTTCAGTTGGGTAAGTCTTGACGAAACATATCCCCATTTCTCCCAAAACATGGACAGTTCCCGCCATCCCTCTTCATTTAGACTATAAAATTTCCTTGGTGGTCCTATTTCGGACGGTTTTTTCTCGATATCGACGAGTTTATTTTTTTCTAACCGTATTAAGATGGTGTAGACTGTTCCTTCAACAACATCTTCGAAACCGAGCGCATTTAGCGTTTTTACGATTTCATACCCATAGGTTTCTTTCCGGCTGATGATTTCAAGTACACAGCCTTCCAAAACTCCTTTCAGCATTTCTGTTAGGTTATCCATTAAAATCCTCCAATGCTACTCTGTATTGCTTAGTACCACTATATAGTATCACCGAGTAGCTGAATTGTAAATAGGAGGAAAAGCGGATTGCTGAAAAAAAAACACGACAGTAGTTGGGACTGGATTTGGTGTGAGTGGAAAGCATTTGCTAAGTCAGTAACAATAAAGAAAGCCCGTGCTAGGCACGGGCTTTCTTTATTGTTACGAGGTTCTTCGACATCGACATAACTATTTATACGGGTCAGCAATCTCTTCCCATTGCCCGGTGAAGACATCCACTTTTATCGTGAACTCCCTGCCGCCTTGCCTAACATTACTGAACAAATAACCATCTCCAATAAAGCCGGAAATCCAATCCACATCTGTTGACTCGAAGCCTTCTGTATCAAAGATTGGCTGAAGTAATTTATACAGCTCTTTCTGGTATTCGGTACCGTTAGATATGTCCCACAGATCTATCGCTTCTCGATTCACAAGGCTTCTCACTGGACTGCCAGAAGTTACATCATGAACCGTTCCGGTAAGTGGATTAATTTTATAGCTAAGGCCTTCCCCTACGTCATTCGGTGGATCCATAAAATCAATCCTGTATTGATCGCCTTCTTTACCAAAAGTCCAGCCGCTAGCTGGAAGCTTTTTTTCCAGCAAGGACTTAATATCCTGTTCACTGAGCGGAGGAGAAATAAACGAGCCATAGTACATCTGTACACTCTCAATGGTCAGTTCATTGCCGTAAACGACAATAACTTCAAGCGGAAACTCAGAGATGGATGCTGCACCTGCCAAACGGGCTACAATACGGCCCCCTTCCAGCTCATACGAAACTATGGCGCCAAATCCAATCTTCTCGCCCCAAGCCCCCTCAGTGTAATCATACACTTTAGTCAAATGCTTTCCGTCTAGTTCAGCGGATACGTAAGTGTGGTTATTCCGGTGTGTAATGGAGGATTTCAGCCTCCGATTTAGCGTCTCGACCGGATCCTCTACCACAAGCTCTTCCAGAGTGACAGGCTGGAGCACATGAATCTCACTCATTGAGAGCCCTGTTCCAGTGCCGGTAGTAATACGAATAAAGATTTCTTTGGTACCATCCCCGTTAAGATCGGATTCTTCAATGGAAGGAGGCCGCGTTTCATCTTCACCGGCATTCCACAAAAACGTTCTGTTAACTTCACCGCGCACATCAACCGTGACTTCATGCAAAAGTGCATGCTCAGCCGTGGGCTTTGCAGTTACAGTAATTCCGTTCTTCTCCGCTAATAGGGTTCCTTTGGGATCGATTGCAGTTGAATCTTTAGCCTGAGAAGCTGACGGGATAACAACACTCTTCTCCGGGGCTGACGTAGAACTCAGCTTTGCCCCAGTCAAGGTACAGCCACTTAAGACCATAATTACAGCTAACCCCAACACCGTGTTTTGTGCTGTGATTTTTTTATGCCTGGTGATCATGGTTATCCTTCTTTTCATTTCCTTCTTGCTGCTTGAAATGCCGGCTGCACCAGCCACTCGGATTGGATCGGTCAATGTTTCCATTAGTTTAAGAAGAGTCCGTGCGTAGTCTTTGTGGTGCTCCGATGCAAGATGCTTTAAAGCCAGCGCATCACAGGCGACCTCTTGATCCCGTTTCATTTGGCTAACGGCATACCAAAGCAACGGATTGAACCAATGCAGGGCCAGCAGCAGTCCTGTCAGCAGATTCAGCGAAATATCACGACGTTTCACATGCGCCAACTCATGCAGAAATATATGACGCAGTTCGTTTGCCTCCAGCGTGTGCAACATGGATGTCGGCAGCAGCAGCTTGGGGCGCACAACACCAAGCAGTGTGGGCACGGCAATCTGCTTCGTCTCAACCAGCTTCACTGGTCGCCTTGCCTTCATCTCTCGTTGACACGTTTCGAACAACCACAGGATATCTGCGGAACGGATCTCCGGTTCCCCTCGAACCCGTGCCGTGAATCGCAGCTGCTCACGAACCGACAGACTTATCATTACCACTGCTCCGCTAAGCCATATCAGAACCAGCAAATGCATCGGCGTCCAGCCTGTATTGGATGTCTCATAAGGATCGTAGATTTCCGGAGTCACCGGTGTCCAAGGGACAGCTAATCTCACGATCAGCGGTATCCACAATAGATACGTCCAGGTCGGTTTCAATCGATTCTTGAACAAGAAACGGGTTGCCAGGATCAGCAAAGACAGCACGCTCGCCATAGCGGATAGTGACAATATCTTAACGAACAGATTGTATGCAGCTTCCAGCAAGCGACTCAGTCCTTTCGCTCATCCAAAATTCTCTTCAATTCTTCAATATCTTCTCGGGACAGCTTCTCATCCTGTAAAAAGTTGACTAACATCGGGCGCAGCGTTCCACCGTAGATCCGCTTCAGAAAAGATTGTGTCTCCGATTGGACGCATTCCTCTTCCCGCACCAGTGGGTAATAAGAATACACCCTTCCTGTCTGGTTGTAACCGATAGCCCCTTTCTCGGTCAGACGCTTAATCAGCGTCCGCACCGTTTTTGGGTTCCAGTCCCGGCTGCCCTCAAGAGCTTCAACAATCTCTCCTGCCGTACGCGGGGCTCCAGTCCACAGCACCTTCATTACTTCCCACTCGGCATCCGAGATTTTTGGAATTTCCGTAGACATAATCCTATCCGCCTTTCTTTTCACCGAATGACTACACTTGTAATCCAATGTAAAAAATATACAAGTAAGTATCTTTTATGTCAACCTTAAAATAACAATACGAATCACTAGTTAGGCTGGCCCCTTCTCTGACTCGGTGTATGGACAATGTACAAGAAGAATTATGATTACGTACATTAAAAATAATAATACAGCTCTTCAAAGAGGTGGAACATGTGCCTATTAAAAATGGTAATCAATACATCGAACGAATCAACCGGCAAAATATCAATATCTGGTACAAAGGAACACGTATCGAAGGGCCCTTATCCAAACATCCTGCATTTCATGGCCTCATACAAACACAAGCCGAAATGTACAACATGCAGTGTGACGAACTTTATTTAGCGCAGATGACCTACCCTTCGCCTGATACTGGAGAACTTGTTGGTCTATCTTTTCTCCCACCCAAAAGTGTTGAAGATTTAGAACGTCGAAGAAAAATGATTGAACTCTGGTCAAACAGACATCACGGTTTTTTAGGACGCTCCCCAGATTATATGAATACGGCAATCATGTCTCTGTTTACTGCTGCCGATATCCTTGAGGACCTTCATCCGAAATATGCTGAGAACCTCAGGAATTACTATGCCTACTGCCGAGATCATGACATTACTTTATCCCATGCATTCATCCAGCCTCAAGCAAGTAAAATATCCGGTCAGGTTGATGCCACAGAGGATTCTATCGCTGCTAAAGTCGTAGAAATCAAGGACGAAGGGATGGTTGTGACCGGTGCTTTTATGATGGCAACACAAGGGGCTACATGCGATGAAATGCTAGTATTCCCTACGCCTTCACCATCCCTTGTAGATGATGATAATCCCTTCGCATTTGCCTTTGCAGTACCTAATGATCTGCCTGGGATGACTTTTTTTTGCCGTGAAAGTTACTCAGCCCCATCTACTTACGACCATCCCTTAAGTTCTAGATATGAAGAAATGGATACGCTTGTTATATTTGACCGCGTACTCATCCCTCATGATCGAATATTTTATTATGGAGATGAGATCTACTGTGCCCGATTGTTCGGTGAGAGTCACTTTCATACCCATATTGGTCACCAAATCATCACCCGCTATATTGCTAAGACTGAGTTCTTTCTCGGTATGCTAGAATCTTTGGCAGAAGAACAAAACGTTGAGCTCGAGCCATTCACCATTCTGCCGATTTCAAGAATACTGACGTTTCTAGAAACATTCAGAGCGTTAAGACTAGCTTCTGAAGTAGGAGCATCCCACGATAAATTTGGATTTCTTGTTCCTGATAAAGGCCCCCTTCTAGCTTCAACCATTCACTTTTCAGAGTTTTATCCGAAGATGGTTGAAATGGTTCAAAATCTCAGTTCAAGCGGGCTTATTATGATCACCTCTGAATCGGACTTTAGTTCAAATGCCGGTTCATACCTCCATCAGTATTTGAAGGGGAATGTCTCGGATGCTCGGTACCGAAATGCCTTATTCCGGGTCGCATGGGAACTAGGAGCGGGTGCATTCGGTGGCCGCCAAACCCAGTTTGAGCGGTTATTTTTTGGGAATTCAGAAACAATGGCCTGGCGTATGTACAATAGCTATGATAATCACGAATACTTCCGTCAAATCATTCACGAATTTATTTCACCAGAAGACCCCTTCCCTAAATCAACAACAGATGAAGTCTCTAATTGAGCTTTTTGTTTACTTTTCATGTTGAATTGAACTTTTCGAATTGCTCTCACAGCCAGGTGACACGAAGCATTATAGCCCTGGCTGGAGCGTTAAGACTTAGATGTCGCACCTAATTATACGAGGTCAGTGATACAATTTTTTCGCACGAATACTCATCCCTTCAGGTTACTCCTTTGTTAATAACCAAAAAAGAAGAGCCAGAGCACTCACAATTGCACCTAACAAACTCACTCCGTTCCAGCCAAAGTAAACATAGATACTGGTAGATGTGATCGACCCAGTGGCGCTGCCAATGGAATAAAAAATCATGTAACCGGCAGTAAGCCTACTGCGTGCTTCAGGTCGCAAAGTAAGGATCATGCTCTGATTGGTGACATGTACAGCTTGTACTGCAAGATCAAGTAGGATAATACCAACGATTAACGCAATAAGCGAGTGTTGAACATAACTTATTGGCAACCATGATATAAGCAAAAGAATCAAAGCTACACCTGTGGTCTTCTGCCCTAAACCCCGATCGGCGAGGCGACCTGCTCGCGCTGCTGCTAACGCGCCAGCAACACCTGCGAGACCAAACGCTCCAATCGCAGTATGTGAAAGAGAAAACGGTGGGGCACTGAGAGGTAATACTAGAGACGTCCATAATATACTGAAAGCGGTAAAAATCATCATGCCTAGTGCAGCACGGATTCTAAGAGTTCGTTCCTGAGCAAACAACGTGAACATTGAACGAATCAACTGTAGGTAAGATAATGTTTCTCTTTTGTGCTCATAATGTGGCAACACCCGAAACAATACCCATGCCATGATTAGTGTTAATACCGCGGAAACAAGGTAGACAGAACGCCAACCTGCTAAATCCATTAATACGCCAGCGAAAGTTCGCGCCAATAGAATACCAATTACGATTCCACTTGTCACAACACCAACGACACGCCCGCGTTCGGCTGGAGCAGCCAAAGTTGCCGCGAATGCAACGAGCGTCTGTGTCACTACGGCAAGAAACCCAACCGCTGCTATACCTATGAATAACACTATACTGCTGGTGGCAGTACCAACGACAATTAAAGCCAATACGGATAGGAGCATCTGTCCAGCGATCAGCCAACGCCGATTTAATAGATCACCCAGAGGCACTAATAATAACAGTCCAAGTGCATAAAAAATTTGAGTGATTGTAATAACAAGTCCAATGAATGAATGAGAAATACCAAACTCGTTCGAAATAGCGTCCAGTAAAGGTTGCGCATAATATATGTTAGCAACAACTATTCCGCAGGCGATGGAAAATAAAAGTGCCACATTACGTGATATTATTGATACAGGCACTGGTTCCGACGCTCTAAGCCCTCCTCGTACTTTTTCAGTTTTTTTGACTGTTTGATCCGCAATAATAGCTTTCGATTCCTCAACAGATTCCCCCAAAGATAACGCCTCCTGATTAACTTTTATCAGATTCATATATTACATACCAATCAGTACGTAAATACGTTTGACAAATATAACTCTAAAAAAAGATAACTGTCAAGAGATTAGCTTATAGAACAATTGGAAATTAGAATCCGACTATTTATACGTTCATTGCTTATTGACATAATAATATTCAAACCATAAAATAATATCATACCGTTCGATATGAAAAGAGGGAGTTACTATGGCTCGACCACGTGAATTTGATGAGGAAAAAGCATTGGATGCAGCTATGCAAGTATTTTGGGAAAAAGGGTTCGAGGCTACCTCTTTAAGCGACCTGACATCAAGAATGGGTATTCAGCGGCCTAGCATCTACTCTACCTTCGGAGATAAAAAAGGACTATTTGAAGCTGCGTTGCGGAAATATACGAGCTCTCATGCTGCCTATGTTCGTAACAAGCTTCAAAACAATTCTTCTGTTAAAGAGGCATTCCGTGACTTTTTCGAAAATATAGTGGCAAATGAATATGGACAACATCCGAACTGGGGATGCTTTTGCATTAATTCGATGGTTGAACTTTCACCCCACGATGAGAAATTTGAGCTCCTAACAAGAGAACACCAGATGTATCTCTCGGTAATATTTCAAGAAGCGATTGATCGAGGTTTGCGCTCAGGTGAGCTTGATCCCACTATTAACGCAAAAAGTTTAGCGCAGACACTAGTCATATCATTAATTGGACTTACTGTGATCATGAAATCCCGTCCTGAAAGATCATTTGTAGATAATTCTGTAAAAGAAATACTTACATTGTTACGATAAAATCAAAAATTTGGTATGCAGCTTTTGTAACTCCGAAACTTTAATATGTTTAATAACTCTTCACTAATCCTGTTTTCCTGTCGATAATTTATAGTAGATGGAAAAGTATGGAGGAGCATATGAACACTAATCGCAGAACTGAACCTTTTCGATATACCCTTAAAGAACCTGTAACCCTTGATCTTCATATTCTTAGTATTAACGGAATCCAGGTTCCTTCTAAGCCTGTAAGAGCTGTACTGTTCAACATCAGTCGAACAGGCTGCCACTTATCGTTACCCCTCAACATCAATCCAGAAAATAACCTAGTACGGATTGGTATGGAAATGAATCTTACGGATGAATCTATTTACTTAGAAGGAATTCTAAAATGGAATAGAGAACAGCAGGACTGTTTCCATTACGGTATTCAATTAGACATACCTGAAGCAGACATTGAGTGTCTTCCAAGGGTACTACGCAGGCTTGCTGGGGAAGGTAAAATATTGGTTCGTTAAGATGTTAACAAAAGAATAGTACTCCATTAATAAAAAACAAACCCGCGTGTAGACGCGGGTTTGTTACAGTTTTTGCTGCTGTTATTGAAAATCAAGATAATTCCTAACACCTCTACCTTTGTTCTTGAGGTATATCTCGTTCAGGGGTTACTGGTATAACTTGTTCTTTCTCCAACACCTCTTTTAAATCATCCTGAATTCTTCGATCCCAATGAGGAACACCGGAGCGATATGCCGCTCTGCCTGTTAAGTGGGCGGATAAAGGTGCAGTTATAAATACAAAGACAATTCCTAGTAATAGCTTTGCACTAATATGATTCTGAAAAAATGCAAAATATAGAAATGCCCCAACCAAGACACATAAAACACCGAGAGTGGCACTCTTCGCGGCAGCATGTGATCTTAGATAAACATCAGGTAGCCGTATCAAACCAATAGCACTAACGGCGCTAAGCAATGCCCCTATAAGAATTAACAAGGCAAACAGCAACTCACCTGTAGTCTTGATCATTTCCATTTTCTAGCACCACTCCCTTTTCGATATATCTGGCAAAGGCTGTCGTTCCAATAAAGGAAAGAATTCCAATCAACAAAATAATTTCTATAAAAGCCTGCGTTTGGAGAAAGACAGATAACACGGCCACCATAGCTAGCAGATTAATTCCAATCGTATCTAGTGCAGCGACTCGGTCAGGTAAAGAAGGTCCTTTCACCAAACGCCATGCACATACGCCAATAGCTAAAGCCATGATCGTAATGGATAGCATAAGAATAAAATGAATCATTAGCGGGTCACCTCCAGTATCGCTCGCTCAAAGGTATCACGGATATTTGCTCTGAACTGTGCAGGGTCATCAACATCCATAGCGTGAATATACAATGTCCGATTATCATCCGACACTTCAAGCACCACCGATCCAGGAGTGAGGCAGAGCATCGTGATTAACGTTGCCACTTCCCAATCTGATTTTAGTTCTGTAGTATATTTGAGGATAGCTGGACGTATATTAGGCTCCGGTCTTAGAACAGCTTTTACCACTACATAACTTGAAACGACCAGCTCCCGCAGGAGCAACAGGATGAGCTTAATGATCGCCCACACTTTTCCAAGATATAATCTGGGCCAAAAGCGCCGCATTCCGAGCAGAATGAGTATACCTAGCAAGAAACCAATGACGAAACGCGGCCCAGTCCAGTCATTGTGCAGAAACATCCACAGGAATGCTATCATGAAATTCAATAATAGTTGAAAAGCCATAGTATCTACTCCTTCATGACAGCGTTAATGTATAATGCTGGATCAGCCAGCACAGCTCCGGCTTGGCTGACATATCCGTTTACCGTCTCAGCACCTACACCCATCAGAATTACAATCGCGAACAGAACAGCTGCCGGTGCCATCATAGCTTTATAATGAAGCGGTTTGACTTGTTCTTCCCTTTTCTCGCCACCCCAGAATACCTGCTGGAATACCTTGATCAAGGAATATAACACTATGAAGCTAGATGCAAGTGCAATTAGCGCCAGAGCCACATGATTCTGTCCAAATCCGCTACGTACCATCATCACTTTTCCAGCGAAACCACTAAGTGGCGGAACACCAACCAACGCCAAAGTCAGTACGAAGAACATCCAGCCGGTCCACGGATAGCGTCGGATTAAACCACCCATTTCTTTTAAGCGGTCGGTGCCCGATGCTGAGATAATCATCCCGCCCAGGAAAAATAATAATGCTTTGGCAACCATGTCATGCATTAAATAAAACACTACACCATTTAACGAATCCTGAGTCGCGACAGAAATCCCAAAAGCAATAAATCCAACACTGATGATGATATTATAATTAAAAATTCGCCCCAGATCGTTGTAAGCCAGTGCACCGATTGCACCAAGGATCATCGTCGCTCCCGCCATCCAAGCAATCAGTGAATGGGTGAGTCCCGGTTCTTGAATAAAAATCAATGTAAATGTACGTGTAATTGCATACAATCCCACTTTCGTTAACAATGCCCCAAACAGCGCTCTAACAGCCACAGGTGGTGCGCTATATGAATCCGGAAGCCAGAAAAAGAGCAGCAAACCTGCCTTTATCGAAAATACGATCAGCAGCAGAACCGCAATAACGTTCATTACACCGCCTTGTCCCGCCTCTGCTACACGCATAGATAGATGTGCCATATTCAGCGTTCCTGTCGCGGCATATAAATAAGCAAGCGTTGCTACAAACAAGGATGAGGAAATCACGTTAACTAATACATATTTTAACGTCTCTCTCAGTTGACCTTTGGAGCCACCGAGTACAATTAAAGCGTACGAGGCAACTAACAGGACCTCAAAGCAGACGAACAAGTTAAACAAATCTCCGGTGAGAAAGGAACCAAACACCCCAGTTAATAGAAAATGGAAAAACGGATAGTAATAAAACCGTTCTCTTTCTTCCCCAATGCTGGCGAAGGAAAAAAATAGACAAGCCGCACCAACAATAGCACCGATTAGGACAAGTAAGGCCGCAAACATATCGGCAACAAACACAATGCCATAAGGTGGAAGCCATCCACCCATATATAGGGTCTGGATGCCCTTTGCACTTACCTGGTACACAATGATTCCAGCAACCAGGATATTTAAAAACACACTGACGGCACTGATAATACGTTGCAGATCCACTCGTTCTTTTAGAAAAATCAGTATAACTGCCGTAAAGGCCGGAATCAGCAGAGGCAGCACTAGCAAGTTGTTCATTGTTGTCTCTCCTCCTTGGTTCCTTCCACATCATCCGTGCCCGTCGAACGGTAAGTCCGGTATGCCAAAACAATGAAGAATGCTGTTACTCCGAAACTAATTACAATAGAGGTCAAAATGAGCGCCTGCGGTAACGGATCTACGTACGCCTCCGCTTTTTCACCTAGCAGTGGTGGAGCACCTGTCTTGAGACCCGACATTGTCAGTAGCAGTAAATGAACACCATGGGTAATTAAATTAGTACCCAGTAGGATGCGTAGCAAGCTTTTGGAAAGGACTAGATAAACACCTACGGAAAACAATACGCCGATCGCCAAGGCAACAACAAGCTCCATTAGCTATCCCTCCCGATCGTAAGTATGATATTCATAGTGACACCAATAACAGCTAGATAAACACCAAGATCAAAGAACATTGCAGTGGTTAGTTCTGTTTTGCCCATAAGCGGCAATTGGAAATATCCGAACGTTTGGCTCAGGAAGGGTACGTCGAATATAAATGAGCCAACGCCGGTAAGAAAAGCAATCGAAATCCCGATCGCAATTAACTTACGATAATTAATAGGCAGCACCTTCTCAACCATATCCATCCCAAAAGTAATAGCAAGTAGCACCAAACCTGCAGATGCCATCAAAGCCCCAATAAATCCGCCTCCCGGATTATTATGACCGGCAAAAAACAAAAACAACGAAAATATCAGAATGATAACGAATGCTACTTTAGCTACCGCTTGCAGTAACACATCATCACTTCGAGAATAACGAGGCTTATTATAGGGAACAACCCTCTTCAGTTGGTCATCTGTACCATCTCCATCCAACTGCAGCTTGATCATGGAATAAATAGCAAGTGAGGCAAGGCCTAGTACTGTTATTTCAAACATGGTATCAAAGCCGCGGAAATCAACGAGCAGTACATTAACAATATTTTTACCGCCACCCAAAGTATAGCTATTCTCCACATAATATTTCGAGATGGATTCGAACGGACTACTACCTAAAGCAGCAAGTGCAACCAATGTCATCGTTACGCCCATCCCGATGGAAATAATTAGTTTAAGGAAATGCGCACGAGGTTTCAGCTTCTCTTTTTCCAGCCTAGGCAAATGCCGGAAACATAGCAGAAACAATGTAACAGAAACCACTTCAACAATCATTTGCGTAAGCGCCAGATCAGGAGCTCTGAACAGAACAAAGAGCAAAGTAACCATATAACCAACCATTCCTGTTAACAAAATGGCTGTTATTCTGGAACGCACAAATGGAATAGCTAAAGCACCTAGAAGTAAAACCATTACAGCAATAACCTCAAACAAAGAAAAAGGAGTATACTCAGTCGTACCAAGTGTAATTCCATCTGAATACCAGACGACACCGCAAATCGTTACGATCAAGAAGGAAAAAATATACATTAAATAATGTCTCATGGAACCAGTCATATAAGAACCAGTGACCCATCTAGACAATTTCTCAACCAGCCGGATAACTCCGTCATAGACTTGATTTAAAGTGTAGCCACTGCCCCATTCTTTATCGACCAGACTTAAGCGGCCATAGATTCGGTATACAGTAATACCAAGAATCACAACACCAAGTGTCATCCATACTTCTGGTGTCCAGCCGTGCCAGAAATGGATATTCACAACAAAAGGTTCCCCGGTCTGCAAGATAGGGTGTATAGCATTCATTGCAGGGATAATAAGTGTATTAGATAATATATTCGGGAAAAAACCGATAAATATAGACAGCACTGCTAGCAGGCACGGGGCAAGCAGAAGTCCAAATGGGGCTTCATGCGGTTTTTTGTCCAGCTTCTCAGGCTGATATTTTCCGAAAAAGGTGTGGAATACCAAAATCATACTGTATGCAAAAGTAAACACGCTGGCAATCCAGGCCAAAACCGGGAAGAGCGTAAACAACGAGGGAATAGAGAATATATCCAAGTTTCGGATATTCAGGACAGCTGTAAAAAACATCTCTTTACTTAAAAATCCTGAAAATGGCGGCAAACCAGCCATGGAGAAACTGCCGATCATCGCTACCGTAAAGGTAACCGGCATAATGGAAATCAGTCCGCCCAGCTTTCGCAGGTCGCGGGTACCCGTCTCATGGTCAACTATACCGACCATCATAAACAAAGAGCCTTTAAAGATGGCATGGTTAATAAGGTGAAAGATAGCCGCTGTTGTTGCAGCAGTGTAAAAGACTGAATCTTCCCCTGCATAAAATGCCGCTGCCGATCCCATTCCTAGCAATCCCATAATCAGTCCAAGTTGACTAATCGTTGAATAGGCTAATAGAGCCTTCAGGTCCGTCTGCTTCATCGCCTGGATCGAGCCATAAATCAAGGTGATCAAACCGACGCCTGACACAATCCAGAACCACTCATATTGCCCCGCAAAAATAGGGCTGAAACGGGCGACAAGATACAATCCAGCTTTAACCATCGTTGCCGAGTGAAGATATGCGCTGACGGGTGTCGGTGCCTCCATGGCATCCGGCAGCCAGATATGGAACGGGAACTGCGCTGATTTGGTGAATGCACCTAATAGAATTAATAGCATCGCTGGAATAAACAACGCATGCCCACTAATATCGCCAACCTCGCTCCAAATTTCCCGAATACTAAAGGTGCCTGTCATCACATACAGCATTAAAAAGCCGGCAAACATCGCTAAACCACCAAATACGGTAATCAACATAGATTTAAGAGCACCATACCGCGATTTTTGCCGCCGATGCCAGAAAGCAATCAACAAAAATGACGAGACACTTGTTAATTCCCAAAAACCGTATAGCACCATCAAGTTATCCGAGAGCACAACGCCAAGCATCGCTCCCATAAACAACATTAAATAAATATAAAAAGGGGTCAACGCTTCTTTTCGCTTGTCTAGATAATAAATCGAATAGATAATTACAAGACTACCCATTCCAGTGATTAACAAAGCGAACAGTAAACTTAATCCATCCAGATGGAAAACCAAATCAATGCCTAGGGAAGGAATCCATGAAACGGTTTCATATCCCAAATCTCCTCCCTTAATAACGGGAATCCGGGTTAAAAAATATACAAACAAAGCGAGTGAACCGGGGAAAACAAGCCATCCTCTATGAAGGTTGGATGCTCTCTTGGTCAAAAGTGCGATTACTAAGGCCATTAGAAACGGAACAAGTATGATTACATGCAGCAAAGGCAGTCCTCCTTTTCCACTTGAGCTTATCAAGTTGTGAACTTTAGTACTTACTTTTTTACCAAAAGCCAAAGATCATATGATTGGAAGGGCCCTTAATAATAGGCCCTCATGAAGATAAGGGCACGCCGATTATAAAGAATCGGTCAATGTGCCATCACAAATATGCAAATATCTAGCCTTTCCATCTTCTTGCTCAATTCTGAATAAACCGTTCTCAAATTCTGTGTGTAATTCGTGAAAGAACTTTCCTTTAAGCGAATACTCTCCCTTGGGTTCATCACTGAGCTGATACTCATCCCCGATTTTGACCAGGTAGGCGATTACGCCTTCCTCATGGGTTTCTTCCAGCCCGGCGCGCATCCGTTGAACGGCAACTACATGCAGATCCATCATTTTCATTTTACCAATGAGTTCATTGATGAAATTGCGTTTGGTAAGCTCCTGCCATCGTGTCTGAGCAGATTGTCCAATGACGATCTGTGTAACCTCATTCTTCTCAGCTACTTCTACAATAATATCAGTTGTTTTTCGGCCTTCACGTTTCCGAATGATAAATTCTGCGCCAGCTTCATCGGCAAGACGTTTCCAAACCGTCATATACATTTCTTTGCTCTGATTATATTCATCATTGTCCGAACTATCGACATTTAATACAAACAATGGCGCCCCTATTATTTCAGACAGTTGCACACCACGCCGGATTAAACGCTCCCCATGCGGACCATAATGAACACAAACCATAATCTTTTCATTGTGTATGACCTTCACCCTCCTGTAACATGGCCAAGAAATACAAAAGGAGCCTACTGGCGTTAGGCCCCTTGCGTAAATCTAAAACCGATAAGTTATACTTAATTATATCTATTCCTATGTTTTTTGTAAAGTTTACTGGTTATCATGGAACATATTTCTACGTAATGCTTGTACTATGCCCTTCTCTTGAAGTTCTCATACAATGAAAATTTAAATATCCCTTTACAGGAATATTCACTTAATGTTATATTGTAATCACGAATAGGAAATACGAATCAAATCAATGAATCGAAGTGATGCTTGTTTATGAATACTAACGTAATGAGTGCTTTAGCAGAACCTAATCGTATGCAGATCGTTGAATTATTACGCGAGAATCCCCTAACCGTTGGAGAGATCGCAGAAAGTCTTCAGTTGCGTCAGCCTCAAGCGTCCAAGCATTTGCGTGTTCTCAGTGAAGCAGGCCTCATTGAAGTTCAAGCTGTTGCTAATCGGCGCATTTGCAAGCTCCGCCCTGACCCTTTTAAGGAATTAGACACTTGGTTAGAATCCTACCGTCATATGTGGGAGGAACGCTATGATCGACTGGATGATTATTTGCAGAAGCTACAAAGCAAGGAATTAGATAATGAAAAGTAAACGAGGAGGATTTATCCAATGACAAATTCTAACCAAACCAACCAGCTAGTATCCAAAGTTGAAGGCAGCACTCTAATATTAGAGCGTATTTTTAAAGCTCCACGTGAGCTAGTTTTTAAAGCTTTTTCTGAGGCTGAGCATTTGAAGCATTGGTGGGGGCCAAAAGGTTGGACACTTCCCGTATGCCATGTCGATTTTCGGCCAGGAGGTACTTGGCATTATTGCATGAAGTGCGAGGATAAGAGTCAGGGAGATTTCTACGGTATGGAGTCTTGGGGTAAGGCCATTTATCGGGAAATTTCGATTCCAGAGCAAATTATTTACACAGACGGGTTCTCAGATGCAGAAGGTAATATTTCACAAGATCTGCCCGAGACACTAGTCCAACTAGATTTTATCGAGCTGGATGGTCAAACGAAGCTGGTTAACACCGGTAAATACACTTCTCCAGAAGCTTTACAACAAGTGATTGATATGGGGATGCTACCGGGTATTTCACAAACTTTTGATAATTTGGACGTACATCTTGAGAATATACAGAAGAGCAGCTAAAGTAGCGATCAGATAAATAGGACGACGCAAGGATACTCTCTCCTGCTCGTCCTATTTATTTATTTGGCAGGAAATAAGAACCTGATACTATTCGGAAAATATTCCAGGAAAAACGTGTCATTATGCGTGCCAAATGGATCTGTCTCAAACATCACCCGCTGATCCGCTCCATCTATCTTCTCTTTTATAAAATCATAAGCACGTTTGCTGTTAGCCACCATGTCCTTCTGTGCATTTGTCTTGTGGATACCTTCTTGTTCACCTACATACATGTAGACTTTGACTTTCCTGTTAAGAACAGCCGTGCCACGATGATAAACACAATCACATAACTTCCCGTAATGCTCATGGATTAGTCTTAGAACATCATCAATTTCGCTGTCGCTTAATTTCCGACTCTTTGTGACAGCAGCCAAAAATTTGGGTAACGAACCGCCGAAGGTTTCCTTCACGAAAGTCTTGCTCTGCTCCGCATAAAAGTCATCCTTTTTGATAAGAGAACCTACCACACCATTATCATTGATAAAGATCTCTTTAGCTTCAAGTCTTTTTAACATCGTATACGTCGTTGATTTCTTCCAGTTGAGCTCAGATTCACATAACTTCACCAGATTTCCTGACGGAATCGGTTCATGATCCCATATTAATTCCACAAATCTCCCTTCCATTTCGGTCAGTCTGAGATCCTTCAACCTTGCGCCTCCCGTTGGTCTACAATTCCTAGACCTTCCATTTGAATTAGAGTTTACAACTTGTAGACCATATACAAAAATTTCCAGCACAAAAAAAGAGACCCTGTCTTTGCAAACATCGTCTCTTTGTTATCTTTATGAAGGGTAAAACACAGATAAGTCACGGAACAATAGTCCGCTCTCTTCTAGTCTGTTAAGCACCTCTTCTACATCAGTTACAATATGGCTTTCTCGCTCATGTGCTGTATTGATTAACCACGGTTGCCCCTGTCTTAAAAAACAAAGATCATCGGGCACCCTAGTCTGTACCCATGAGTACAAGCTCGTAGAATAGGATAGTAAAACATCGACCGCATCCGGTGAACATCTAAAATAATAAACATCTGCATAATGTCCCATAGGCCGAGTTCCCGGCCAATAATCATCTTTGACGATCTCTTTAAGAAAAGGCTGTAACCGTTCCAATAGTTCATATCCTTCTGGCTCTAACTCCATCTGATCCCGTTTGACCAAAATAAATTCATCACACACTTCCATAGCTACCTGTATCAGCGTCTTATAGACCTGACCCGTTGGGTCCTGCAAAATAGTATTTATAATAATGTCCGCCCCTTACTTATTTGTATTATTTAAATACTCCTGATGCATCCTTCCCCAGCCACACATGCTATCCAAAACAGTAATTAGTGATTTGCCATGTTCTGAAATACTATATTCCACCCTCAATGGAAGCTCATGAAAAACCACACGATCGATAAGTTGATCCTCTTCAAGCTCCCGTAGTTGCTTCGTTAATGTCCCTTGAGAGACATCTGGAATAATCCGCCTGAGTTCGCCAAATCGTTTGGTACCATCTATCAATAAAATAAATAAAATGAGCGGCTTCCACTTTCCACCGATCTTATCAAGCGTTGTAAGCACTCCGGCCAATCTCGGCTCCAGTAAATCCATGTGATCATCTCTTTCGATAGTTAATCTATTTCACAGCTAGTACGATCAATCGTACCTAGTACGAAAAAAGAGCGTACTGTGCAGAATTTCTTTTATACCTAATAATAAAAAACAGAACTTAAAAGTCCATTTAACTATGAACGGAGTAGATAAAAATGTCCAGTATTTCATTAAAAAACCAGCGAATCGTCATTATCGGAGGAAGCTCCGGAATAGGGCTCGCGACTGCCAAACAAGCGGCTGAACAAGGCGCATATGTCGTAATCGCTGGGCGTTCACAAGATAAATTAGAAAAAGCTCAACAATTTCTAGGGTCCGAATCTACCGAAATTCATTCGCTTGATAATCAAAATGAAGAAGACTTAAAGTCTTTTTTTGAAAAAATCGGCAACTTCGATCATTTGTTTACTCCCGGCGCCTCCTATATTAGAGGACCAATTACTTCTAGCTTAGAGATTGCGCATAGCTGCTTTAATGCAAAGTTCTGGCCTCAATATAATGCTGTGAAATACGCGATCCCATATATAAGTCCAACTGGCTCCATTGTTCTGATGTCTGGTGCATTCAGTCAACGACCACTTGCAGACGGTGCATCTTATGCAGCTTGTAACGGCGCGATTGAAAGTCTGGGAAAAGCATTGGCTGTAGAGTTAGCTCCGATTCGAGTAAATGTCATCTCCCCAGGCACCATTCATACCAACTTTAATTGGGTAGGAGCAAAACAAGAAACTAGAGACAAGTCTTACGATGAATATACGAATATGAATATCCTTGGCAGGGTAGGACATGCCGACGAAGCAGCACATACAACCATTTATTTGATGACTAATAACTATACTACGGGAAGTACCCTATTTCCTGATGGGGGTTATATTTTGCGATAAAAATAGCTGACTCCATAAGTAGGAAATACTACTTAGGGGGTCAGCTCCTTTTAGTTTAAAGAATTAGGGAGAAATTTCTTGATTATCAGCCAGGAAATCCGTTTTAGGATGATAGTGAATTCAAATATAAATTTCTATGACTACTTCGTATTAAAGGTTATACGAATTATATCCTCCTGAATCTTTTTAATTTTATATATACCGATTTTTTCAGCGGCTCTCACTAGTGCTGTGATATATTCAGGAGTTGAATTAATTTTTCGAGCTGAGGCCTTAAGGTTAATGGAGAACTCATTCCCGTTCTCGTCAACATCAAGAGATTTCACATAAACTTTAAATACCTTTACATAATGCTCATAGTTAACCAAATGTTCTTCATTAACATCTTGAAATGAAACATTTACTTTCAAGGATTCCGGTTTCAGAAAGCTCACCTTACCTGCTATATCTACCTGCCCCACTTCAGGATTCAACACTTGATATCCAACTCCGTCAAGGACTGTATAATCCATCCCATTATCCATAGTGGCAATTAAATTAAGACGCACATTAAGAGCTTCCGGTCCGAGTAATGTCAGATAGTCACTTACTTCAAGCTTGATCTTTTGTACGGCCTCTTTCCCGGCGAACATAATCAATGGACTATGTACACGTCTATTCCATGACTTCTCTTCATGTGTACCCAAAGGGTCCATCTGAAAGAATAGGTCCTTGCCTAATACAAATCCCTTCGACTTTAATTCATTCACAAGCGGATCAATTGGCATTCCTTCGGTTACACCCATATCGAGCCAAATCTTCAGAGCAGGCTTCCCGGACTCTTTCGCCAGCTCATCCAATATACGCCCATTGCTTACCCAAGTGGAAGGGGATAAAGCCCCTATCGCTGAGAAGGTCTCTGGATGTTGATAACCCATCCACAATGCCTGCATAGCACCGAATGACGATCCCATAATCATACGGTGATCCCGATCGGGAATAGTGCGATAAGCACCGTCAACATAAGGAATAACTGTATTAATAAAATATTGGGTAAATTTCTCTGCACTCGTTCCATCCGAAGGAATCGACTCATCCGGAAATGGAACATACTCCATTCCCCGTTCTGATCCATTACTTGAAGCGACTCCTATCACGATAACCTTCTCCATGGTTCCATCAGCAACGAGCTGATCAATGATCTGCTCAACTCTCCATTCTTTGCCTAAAGAGCTGGTATTTGTATTAAAAACATTCTGCCCATCGTGCATATACACAACGGGATAACGCCCGTTGTCAGTTTCATATCCTGCAGGCAAATAAACAAAAATTCTCCGCTCACCTATATTTTCGATATGCACGGTACCTTTTGCCACCCCCACACTGGTTGGGCTCTCCGATGCATTAGAAGTATTGCTTATCGTTGGATTGGGGGTTGGTGATGTTGCAACTTTTTCATTTACATTTCCGATACTGGAACATCCCGAAAGCGCTAACAAAAAAAATATCACAAATCCCCAAAAGCTCCATTTAAATAATCCACTTGAATACATAGAACCCCTCCTGATTATTGTTCAAACGTTTTCACAACTCTCATTATACAGGATTTATATGGGATAATGAACATTTTTTCACAAGTGGATTGTTCACTTAGGAGTAGTATACTCTCTCAACTTTATATAAAGTTTGCTCAATCGTTGGGCAGAGATCGGCATCTACTTTATAAAATTTAACTCGAAAGTATAAACTTTTCAGAAAGTTCTTTATATTATTCTTTTGCCTAAAGG